>JAFKFE010000812.1 GCA_017308345.1 Alphaproteobacteria bacterium
TCGCGCTGACCCGCGCGCTGGATGACGCCGGCCGCGCCGCCTGGGCCGCCGCCATCATCACGCTGGTCGGGTTCATCAACATCCCGATCATCAAATTCTCGGTCGACTGGTGGAACACGCTGCACCAGCCGGCTTCCGTCTTCCGCCTCGGCGGCCCCACCATCGATCCCTCGATGCTGTGGCCGCTGGCCGTGATGGCGCTGGGCTTCACGGTGCTGTTCTTCGCCCTGCACCTGATGGCGATGCGCACGGAGATTTTCAGGCGACGGGTGACCGCGATGCGCCGGGTTGCGGCTAGGCAGGCGGAGCGGGCTTAACCTTCTCCCACAAGGAGAGAAGGGAAGCTCACCCCATCTTTCCGCGAGCCGCCACCGGCAGCGTTTCCAGCACCTTATCGCCATCGATCAGATGCACCTGGTCGAACAAGTTGGTCACCACGCAGCAATGATCGGGCACCACTCGCACCCGCTCGCCGATGCGCAGCGCCGCGCCGTCCGAGAGCGTGACGGTGCCGTGCTCTTCGCTCAAGCCGGTGACCCGCGCGCCGGGCATGCCGAGCAGTTCGCCGAATTCCGGCAGCCCCAGCGTATCGGAAGACAGCGCCTTGCTGCCGCTGTCGAGAATGGCGCGTGTCGCCGTCGGGTGGCTGACCACCGTGGCGAGCACCGTCAGCGCGCAGTCGTCCAGCGTGCCGACGCCTTTGGCGACCTGGTAGCGGTCGAGATAGATATAGGTGCCGGGGCGGTATTCGGTGACGATGCTGTTCTCGCCTGAGCGCCACATGTCCGGCGTGCCGCCGCTGGAGATGCGCGCGCATTCGAGACCGGCCGCGGCAAGCGCGTCGTGCGCGCCTTTCAGCCAGGCCTCGGCCTCGGCGGCGCGGCCAGCCGCCGGATAGGTCATCAGCCCGCCGAAGCTAAGTCCCTTTGCGCGGTCAATCACCTTTGCCAGCGCCAGCGCGTCGTCGGCGCTCTGCACGCCACAGCGGCCCATGCCTGTGTCGCACTCGACCAGCACCGAGAGCGGACGGCCGGCATCGGTGAAGGTGGCGGCGAGCCCTTCCAGCGTTTCATGGCTGTCCGCCGTCACAGAGAGCGTGACGCGCCCATGCAGCGCCTTCAGCCGCTCCAGCTTGGCGCGTCCCAGGATGTTGTAGGGCAGGAAAATATCCTCCAGTCCGGCATCGGCCATCACCTCGGCCTCGCCGATCTTCTGGCAGGTGATGCCGACGGCGCCGGCCGCGACCTGCTTCTTCGCCCAGTAGGGCAGCTTGTGGGTCTTGATGTGCGGCCGCAGCTTCAACCCATGCGCGTCGGCATGCGCCTGGGCGCGTCTGATGTTGGCTTCGGCTCGGGCCGCGTCGATGAGGATCGCCGGCGTGTCGAGGTCGTCAATGCTGCGCATGAAATCACCATTCAAGGCATGTCTCCCGAAATTGCGAACCGGTTTCGGAACAAGGACACGCGTAAAAAATCGAAAAAGACCGGTTGGGTTTATGGTCCCGATCCGGCCGGATGTCACGGGGCCAGGGGCGCGGGTTTGCGTCGACAGCGGACCGGCATTGGGCTATTCGGAGGGGCAGATTTTAGCAAGGCATCGGCCGGAGGAGGACAACCATGAAGCGCTCCAAGATCAACGACATCATCCGCGAAGCTGACGCCTTCATCCGCTCCTTCGGCTACATCATGCCGCCCTTCGCTTATTGGTCGCCGGAAGAAGCCAAGGCGCGCAAGGTCGATTCCTCGGCGGTGTTCACCTCGCGCCTCGGCTGGGACATCACCGACTACGGCCAGGAGAAGTTCGACGAGCTTGGCCTGTTCCTGTTCACCGTCCGCAACGGCCGCTACGAGGACATGAAGCTCGGCATGGGCATGCTCTATGCCGAGAAGATCATGATCTCGCGCAAGGAACAGCTCTCGCCGATGCACCGCCACAACATCAAGGCCGAGGACATCATCAACCGCGGCGGCGGTAAGCTGGTGCTGGAACTGTTCATGCACGACCGCGACGGCGGCATCGACTCCAAGGCCGAGGTCTCCGTACCGGTCGACGGCACCATCACCAGACTGCCGGCGGGCGGGCTGTTGAAGCTTGACCCGGGCCAGAGCGTCACGCTTCTGCCAGGCGTCTGGCACGCCTTCTGGGCCGAGGGCAAGGACGTGCTGATCGGCGAGGTTTCCACCGTCAATGACGACCTCACCGACAACGTCTTCCGCGAGCCGATCGGCCGCTTCTCCAACATCGACGAGGACGTCGCGCCGCTGCATCTGCTGGTATCGGATTACGAGAAGTGGGTGGGGTAGGCGGGCTAGACTAAATCATTCAGGTTCAGCCGCTGATGGAACGTCCAGATGCTGATGGCGCTGTCGTCCTGATCGCTCGTGCTGTGCAGCGTCAGGACGATGTCCACGGTGGGCGGCGCTTTGATCATGACTGTGATCACGCGCGTCCCATCCTCAGGCACGACACCTATGCCTGAGGTCATTTCCCAATTTCGTCCGGCCTGCTGAAGTCGCGGGTAGGAATCTTCGAATTGCTCCTTCATCGATGCTTCGCTTGAAAACGGCTCGTCGGTCAGTTTCGCAAATTCTTCCCACGACCCGGAGACTGCTGCCTGAATTGCGCTTTCTATCCTGGCACTCTCGGCTCGGCTGATCGTAGTGGACACAATGAGAGCTCCAACCTACCGCGCGTACTTATCCGC
>JAFKFE010000813.1 GCA_017308345.1 Alphaproteobacteria bacterium
CCAGCTCGCCGCCCTGGCCGAGATCGGCGGTGAAGGTGACGACTTCGGCGCCGAGCTCGGTCTGCAGCCATTTCAGGATGATGGAGGTGTCGAGGCCGCCGGAATAGGCGAGCACGACTTTCTTGACGTTCTTGGTCTTGGACATTTTTGGCGGTTCCGCGGGAAAATAGCTTCGCGGGCGAGGTATCACGGCCTTTCCGGGCGGCGCAAGAGACGAAGGGGCGCAGGGCGCCTGCGGAAGCTGGGCCAGAGGTTCCCGCCGGCAGACACTGGCCACGGCAAAACAGCCGCGTTACAGGTCGCGCCATCCAATTTCCAGGGGCGAGCCATGTCCTTCATCCCCGACACTTCGACCCTTGTCCAGTTCGCCATCGCCACCGTCATCCTGGCGATCACGCCGGGGCCGGACATGACGCTGTTCGTTTCGCGCACGCTAAGCCAGGGCCGCGCCACCGGCTTCGCCTCGATGGCCGGCGCGCTCACCGGCACGCTGATCCACACCACGCTGGTGGTTGTCGGGATATCGGCGCTGATCGTCGCCTCGCCGATGGCCTTCTTCGTGCTCAAGATATTCGGCGCCGGCTATCTGGTGTTCCTCGCCTTTCAGGCGGTGACGAAGGGCTCGGCCTTCTCGCCGGAGAAGAAGACGGGACCGAAGGTTTCGCTCTTCCGCAGCTGGGCGGCCGGGCTCGGCGTCAACCTGCTCAACCCCAAGATCATCCTGTTCTTCATGACCTTCCTGCCGCAGTTCGTCTCCGCCCACGATCCGAACGCGTCCGGAAAACTGTTCTTCCTCGGCATCATGTTCATCGCGCTGTCGATCCCCGTGACGGCGCCGATGGTGCTGGCGGCGGAAAAATTCGCGGCGGCGATGAAGGCGAGCCCCCGCGTCACGCGCGTGGTCGATTATTGCTTCGGCGGCGTGTTCTCGGCCTTCGCGCTCAAGATCCTGACCGCGCAGGCGAAATAGCCCGTCGCCCGGCGTTGCATCAGCGAAACATCTTCGCCGCGTGCCGGGCCAGAGCAATGGTCGCCGCGGCGGCGATGAGCGCGCAGACGCCCGGCCAACCCCAATGACCGTAGACCTTGACGCCGATCCAGGAGCCGGCGCTGCCGCCGAGGAAAACCGAGGTCATATAGGCCGTGTTGAGCCTGCTGCGCGCGTCGTGCCGGAGCGCGAAGACACGTGCCTGGTTGGCGGTCTGGCCGCTTTGCACGGCGATATCGAGAAGCAGCATGCCCGCCGTGAGCGCCAACAGGCCCGTTATTCCGCCAAGCTGGCCGCCGAGCAGGATGATCGCGGCCGCGATGCCGGCAATGAAGGCAAGCGGGCTGACGAAATCGGGACCCTTGCGGTCGATCAGCCGGCCGACGACCGGCGTGCACAGCACGCTTGCCGCGCCGACCAGGGCGATCAACCCGACTGCCTGGCCGCCAAGGCCGTAGAGCGGCCCGCCAAGCAGCAATGCCAGGCTTGTCCAGGCGGCGGTGAAGCCGCCGAACATGAGCGCCTGGTAGAGGCAGGACCGGCGTAATTCCGGTTCCTGGCGGAAGAGGATGAAGGCCGCGGCGACCAGCGCAGGGTAACGCTGCGACGATGTCGGCGCCGTCCTCGGCAGCACCAGGCCGAGCAGGACGGCGAACACGAACAGCACCGCGGCGGCGACGAAATAGGGGCCGCGCCAACCGAGATGCTCGCCAAGGAAGCCGCCGAAGGTGCGCGCCAGAAGAATACCGGCCAGCAACCCGCTGAGCAGCGTGCCGGTGACCGCGCCGCGCCGCGCCGGTGGCGCCAGCCCAGCCGCCATCGGCAGCAGGATCTGCGGCACGACGGTGGTGATGCCCGTCACCATGCTTGCGAGCGCCAGCACGGGCAGCGTCGGCGCCTGGCTGGCGATCAGAAGCGCGGCGGCCGTCAGCGTCAACAAGGTCGCGACCAGCGGGCGATGCGGAAGCCGGTCGCCCAGCGGGACGAGCAGGAGCAACCCCAGCGCATAGCCAAGTTGGGCGGTGGTGACGACCAGAGCCGCCGTTTCCGCCGCAACGCGCAGGTCGGACGCAATCAGCAGCGTTATGGCCTGCGGGAAGTAGATGGTCGCGACGCTTACGCCACAGGCGATGGAGAGGATGAACAGCAGGCCGCCGCCAAGACCGGAAGGGCTGCGCTCGGCCGGCTGATCGAGCCGCGCCGTTGCCACGGCGGCCGCGCCGCCATTCATCTCGCCTTCCGCCACGGCCCTGCTCCCTGTCGGTACGGTTCTGCCGAAAAATATCTAAGCGCAGCGGGCCGAAGTCGATTCGGGCAGCCGGTTCAAGTCGTCGGGTTCTGGCATGATCCGTTGCGGAAAAGTCCGCAACTTTTCGTCATCAGCCTCAAAGATCCGGATCCGGCAGCGGCTCGTGGCGCCAGCTTCCGGCCCAGCGGCCGGCCGAGAGCCAGTAGAAGATGCCGCCGACCATGCCGCAGCCGATCACGGCCAGGCGGACATTGGTCGCGGTGATATCGAAATTGGCATCGCCCACATTATGCACGAAGCCGAGAAAGACGAGGGCGACGACCGCGCCGCCCAGCGCGTAGAACAGCCAGTCGCGGCGGCCGAGCACTTCGGCGATCAGGATCGCGACAGCCGCCGGCATGAAAGCGAAATAGGCGACGAACAGCGCCACGAAAGGCACCGAGAAATAGAGCGCGGGCGCGA
>JAFKFE010000814.1 GCA_017308345.1 Alphaproteobacteria bacterium
GCGAAAGGAACTGGAAGATCAGATAGCCATGCGCGGCGTGCAACTCGGCAAAGTCGAAGCCGGCGCGTTCGGCGCGCGCCGCCGACTGCGCGAAACGCGCGATGAGCTGCAGGATCTCGTCATCCTCCAGCGCATGCGGCACGTTCCAGCCCGTGTCATAGGCGATGGCCGAGGCCGAAACCGTCTGCCAGGGGTCTTCGTCGGGTTGCAGCGGACCGCCGCCTTCCCAGGGTCTGCGATTGGAAGCCTTGCGGCCGGCATGGGCAAGCTGGACGCCGAACTTCGTGCCGGGCGCGGCGACGCGCCTGGCGGCGTCGAGCGTGCGCCTGGCGGCCGCTTCGTTGTCGTCCGAATAGAGGCCGAGACAGCCATGCGAGATGCGCCCGCGCCGCTCGACATCGGTCATCTCGACGGTGACCATGCCGGCGCCCGACATTGCCAGGTTCATCCAGTGATAGAGATGCCAGTCGCTGGCGGTGCCGTCCTCGGCCGAATACTGGCACATGGGAGCCACCGCGATGCGGTTGGGGAAGGTGAGGCCGCCGAGGGTGATCGGCTGGAAAAGCGATGACGTCATGAAACGGGCTCCTGGAGAGATACCGCTATCTAGGCAGTCGCGGCGCTTCGCGCCAGACACGAGCCGGTGAAACTCTCGCTGGACCAGTCGGTTTCCAGGATTGCGCGGGTAGCCTTTCGCCGACGGAGCAGATCTCCGTTCTTTGAGACGGAGAACCGCTCCGTCTTTTTTTGTTCTGACGCAATTTCTGACGGAAAACCGTTTCACACTTTTCCTGAAACTGCTCTATCCCATTGCCGCCAACACGGAGGCCGTCATGGAAGATCGCGTTCGCATCCGTTCGGAAGAGGTCCTTTCGGACGACTGGGCGGTGCTGAAGAAGACAGTGCTCGACTATCGCCGCCGCGACGGGCGCTGGGAGACGCAGATCCGCCAGACTTATGACCGCGGCGACGGCGCGGTGATCCTGCCTTTCGATCCTCGGCGCTCGACCGTCCTCCTGGTCCGGCAGTTCCGCTTCCCGGCTTACGCCGTGGGCCACCGTGAACCGCTGATCGAGGCCTGCGCCGGGTTGCTCGACGAAAACGACCCCGAAACCGCCATTCGCAAGGAAGCGGAAGAAGAACTGGGTTATCGCCTGAAGGACATAGAGCGGCTGTTCGCGCCGTTCATGAGCCCGGGCAGCGTGACGGAACGGCTCTGGTTCTTCACCGCGCGCTATTCGCCGGCCGACCGCATTTCCGACGGCGGCGGCGCGCCGGAGGAGGGCGAGGACATCGAGGTTCTGGAAATACCCTTGGACGAGGCGTTGGCCGCAATCGCCGACGGCCGCATCGTCGACGCCAAGACGATCATCCTGATCCAGCACCTGAAGCTCTATCCGATCAAGGCTTGAAGCAACGAAGTGTACTCTGCCCGGCAGGCGGCGAAAGTCGTTGTGTTCTCCTGGTGTCTGGTGCAATTGCGCAGCGATGGGTGATATGGGGCGACAAGGGCTGACCGGCGTCGGGGCGAGGGCGCTGCTGGCCGTCTTCAATCTCTGGCTGCTCGTCCGTTACAACCGCATGGCACGGTACTTCCACCGGCTGCACGGGCGCCTGCCGAATTTGTCGGCTCCGGTGTATTACACGGAGAAGGTGCACTGGCGAAAGATTTTCGACGACGACCCGCGTTTCGCCGTTCTGCTGGACAAGCTGAAATCGAAGGCCTTCGTGTCCGGGCGCGTGCCCTGGCTGACCTACCCGCCCGTGCTCTGGGAGGGCGCCGACGCGACCCGGATACCGTTCGATGAGCTGACCGTCCCGTACATCGTCAAGTGCAACCACGGCAGCGGCATGAACGTCGTCGTCGCCGACCCGAAGCTCGTTGATAGGGCCGACGTGGTCGCGCGGATGTCGAAACATCTCGGCCGGCGCCACGGAACGAATCTCGGCGAGCGGGCCTATTGGCACATCGAGCCAAGGGTCTTTGCCGAGCAACTGATCGGCGCCGATGAAGGCTATATGCCGACCGACTACAAGTTCTGCGTGGCCGGCGGGCGCGTTGTGTATGTCATGGCCATAACGGGACGCGCCACGGTCTTGCGGCGCGGCTTTTACGACCGCGACTGGCAGCGCCTCGCGATCACAGAGTCCGCCGACGATGCGAGCCTGGATATTCCACGGCCGGAGAGCTTTTCGCGCATGGTCGAAGCGGTCGAGGCGTTGGGGGCCGATTTCGACCTGCTGCGCATCGATCTCTATGAAGAAAAGGGTGAGCCCGTCTTCGGCGAATTCACCATCTATCCGCGCAGCGGCCTGTTCCGCTTCGATCCCTCTTCATTCGATCTGGCCGTGAGCGAGAGATGGGACCTTGCCCGATCGGCCTATCTGCGCGACCCGCCCAGCCGGTTTGCCCGATGCTACAAGGCAGTGCTCGCAGCGGCGGGCCACATCAGAGCCTGAACGAGCGGATGCTGGTGCGACTTGGGTGGCCTGCAACCCGAAGCTCGAAGAGCGAAGGTTGGTGCGGACGACGGGAATCGAACCCGTACGATCAGAGATCGAGGGATTTTAAGTCCCTTGCGTCTACCAATTCCGCCACGTCCGCAGGCGTGCCCTTTTCAGACGCCTGATATGAGCCGTCAAGCCATGTTTCGGACCGTGCGCTGTTTGTGCGGCCCGCCGCCACGCCGCCAATGGT
>JAFKFE010000815.1 GCA_017308345.1 Alphaproteobacteria bacterium
ATTCGTCGGCGACCTCGTAGCCGACGACGCCGCAGAAGCATTTTCCGGTAAGTCTGCGCGTCACCGGCTCCTCCTTCGCGCAGCGTCGCGTACCGGGACATATTCATTCAGGTCAGGATGAGCCGAGAATGGTGGTTTTCCGAGAACCGGAGCGGAGCGTACTTAAAGTACGTGAGCACCGGAGGCACAGGAAATCATCATTCGCAGGCCAGCCTCACCTGAATTTGGACATGTCCTAGTCGAGATCGGCCACCGCTTCGCCGGCGCCGCCCTCGATGCGATGCGAGAGCGAGGCTTCCATGAAATCATCGAGGTCGCCGTCGAGCACGCTTGACGGCGAGGTGCTTTCAACGCCGGTCCGCAGATCCTTCACGAGCTGATAGGGTTGCAGCACGTAGGAGCGGATCTGGTGGCCCCAGCCGATGTCGCTCTTCGACGCCTCGGTGGCGTTGGCGACCGCCTCGCGCTTCTTCAGCTCTTCCTCGTAGAGGCGCGAGCGCAGCATTTCCCAGGCCTTGGCGCGATTCTTGTGCTGCGAGCGCTCGGCCTGACAGGCGACCGCTATGCCGGTCGCGAGATGGGTGATGCGGACCGCGGAGTCCGTGGTGTTGACGTGCTGGCCGCCCGAACCCGAGGAGCGGTAGGTGTCGATGCGCACATCCGATTCCGAGACATCGATCTCGATCTTGTCGTCGACGACAGGATAGACCCAGACACTGGAGAAGGATGTGTGGCGGCGCGCGTTGCTGTCATAAGGCGAAATGCGCACCAGGCGATGGACGCCGGATTCCGTCTTCAGCCAGCCATAGGCATTGTGGCCCTTGATCAGCACGGTGGCGGACTTGATGCCCGCCTCCTCGCCGTCGTGGACCTCCAGCACCTCGACCTTGAAGCGGCGGCGCTCGGCCCAGCGCGTGTACATGCGCAGGAGCATCGAGGCCCAGTCCTGGCTCTCGGTGCCGCCGGCGCCGGCATGGATTTCGAGATAGGTGTCGTTGGCGTCGGCTTCGCCGGAGAGCAGCGTCTCGACCTGGCGGGCCTTCGCCTCGCCCTGCATCGAGCGCAGCGCCGCCTCCGCCTCCGCGATGATGGCGTCGTCGCCCTCTTCCTCGCCGAGCTCGATCAGCCCGATATTGTCTTCCAGAGCCTGGGTCATTCCCTTGACCGCGGCGATGCCGTCCTCGAGCTCCTGGCGCTCCCGCATCAGCTTCTGCGCTTCGATCGGATCATTCCAGAGGCTGGAATCCTCGGCGCGCGAGTTCAGGTACTCAAGCCGCTTTACAGCTTGATCCCAGTCAAAGATGCCTCCTCAGCAGGGTTATCGCCTGCCTGATCTCGTCGACAATGTTGAGCGTTTCCGCGCGCATGGCTCTTCGTTCGGTCCTGTTCTTCGGTCTTTTCGGAATAGGCGCGATACATAGGCACGGCATCGCCGCCTGTAAAGCGAAATGGGCCGGCGGTTTGCCGACCCATTCGAGACGTGTCGAGACGTCGCCGCCCGAACCGTTGGAGCCATCGGCGCCCATGCCGATCACCCAGTAGCTGTCGGCCGGGCCGGTGCCGGGCTTGAACGCCTCGACGATGGTGTTGGGATCGCCTTCGGCGGCGCGCATGCCGGTCTTGCGGTTGATGGCGATGAGCTTCATGCCGTCGGGAACCTGGAAGTCGGTGTTCGGCTTGCCGTCGAGCGCCACGCGCATGAAGTCCTTGAAGATCGGCGCTGCGAGACCGCCGCCGGTAGCGCCATGGCCAAGGCCGCGCGGCGTGTCGTAACCCATATAGAGGCCGACGACGAGATTGGGCGTATAGCCGATGAACCAGGCGTCCTTCTCGTCATTGGTCGTGCCGGTCTTGCCGGCGATGTGGCGGCCGAGCTCGGCGATGGTGGCGCCGGTGCCGCGCTGCACGACGCCTTCCATCATCGAAGTGATCTGGTAGGCCGTCATCGGGTCGAGCACCTGCTCGGAATTGTCGACCAGTTCCGGCTCGGGCTGGTTATGCCATTCGGTGGCGTTGCAACCCTCGCAGCCACGCTCGTCCTGCTTGAACACGGTCTTGCCGTAACGATCCTGGATGCGGTCGATCAGCGACGGTTTGATCGACTTGCCGCCATTGGCCATGATCGAATAGGCGGAAACCATGCGCATGACGGTCGTTTCGCCCGAGCCCAGCGCCATCGGCAGGTACGGGGCGAGGTGGTCGTAGACGCCAAAGCGCTCGGCATATTCCACGACCAGCTTCATGCCCATGTCGTTGGCGAGCCGCACCGTCATCAGGTTGCGCGACTTCTCGATGCCGGAACGCAAGGTGGCCGGCCCAGCGACCGTGCCGTCGTAGTTCTTAGGCGTCCAGGTCGTATTGCCGCTCTGTATGGTGATCGGCCCGTCCATGATCACGGATGCCGGAGTGTAGCCATTGTCCAGCGCCGCCGAATAGACGATCGGCTTGAAGGAGGAGCCGGGCTGGCGCATTGCCTGCGTCGCGCGGTTGAATTCGGACTGCGCATAGGAGAAGCCGCCGACCATGGCGAGCACGCGGCCGGTGTGCGGATCCATGGCGACGAGGCCGCCTTCGACTTCCGGCACCTGGCGCAGCATATAGGTGTTGTCGGATCCGTCATTCTTCTGCACGAAGACGACATCGCCTGGCTCCAGCACTTCGGCCGGAGACTTCGCCCTGACAGACTTGCCGTTGACGAAATGGCGCATGGCAAAACCCATGTCGTCCTTGCTGACGGTGCCCTGGACACGGTCCTTGCCGAGATCGCCGGAGACCTCGCGCGCCGGCTGCAGGCCGATGGTCAGGCCGGCAGCCGAGCTGTCGAGCACCACGGCCAGCGTCCATTCCGGCACATCCTCGAGACCCTTCACGTTGCCGAGCGGCACGCCCCAGTCGCCGGAGATATCGATATGGGTGACGGGGCCGCGATAGCCACGCAGCATGTCGTATTTGAGCAGGCCGTTCTGCAGCGACTTGCGGGCGATGAGCTGGATCTTGGGATCGAGCGTTGTGCGCACCGACAGGCCGCCCTCATAGAGTGCGTTCTCGCCGTAGCGGGCGATGATCTGGCGGCGGACTTCCTCGGTGAAATACTCGCCGGCAAACAGATAGGGGCCGGTGCGGCGCGGCGTCACGCCAAGCGGCTCGGCCTTGGCCTTGTTGCCCTCCTCGCGGGTGACGTAGCCATTCTCGACCATCTGGTCGATGACCCAGTTGCGGCGCTCGATCGCCCGGTCCGCGTGCTTGAAGGGATGATAATTGTTCGGGCCCTTGGGCAGCGAGGCGAGATAGGCGGCCTCCGCGACCGTCAGCTCGTTGACCGACTTGTCGAAATAGGTGAGCGCGGCGCCCGCGACGCCGTAAGCGCCGAAGCCGAAGAAGATCTCGTTGAGATAGAGCTCGAGGATGCGGTCCTTCGAATAGGCCTGCTCGATGCGGAAGGCCAGGATCATCTCCTTGATCTTGCGCTCATAGGTCTGGTCCGAGGTGAGCAGGAAGTTCTTCGCCACCTGCTGGGTGATGGTCGAAGCGCCGACCTGGCGCCGGCCCGAGCCGAGGTTCTGCAGGTTGACGATGATGGCGCGGCCGAGGCCGGTGATGTCGATACCTGGGTGGTTGTAGAAGTTCTTGTCCTCGGCCGACATGAAGGCGGCCTTGACGCGATCCGGAATGGCCTGGATCGGCAGATAGAGGCGCCGCTCGCGCGCATATTCGGCCATCAGCGAGCCGTCGGAGGCATGAATGCGCGTCGTCACCGGCGGTTCGTATTTGGCCAGAACCTCGTAGTCGGGCAGGTCCTTCGCCACATGGCTGATATAGATGGCAAGGCCGGCCGCCACCAGCAACGCCAGCGTCGTGCCGATGCCAAAGAAATAGCCGATGAGACGAATCATGCCCGCTCCAGTCCGAGGTTCGGGAATTTCCTAAACGAAGCCGACAGTCGCGCAAGCTTCCCGGGGCGGTCCCAATCCGCAATCAAAGACCCATGTCGCGACCATGTGGACAAAATACGGCAGCGCGAAATTTGAGGACTCGGTTGTCGAATAATAACGCCGGGTGTTGTCGCCATGCAACGGCTGCTTGTGGTTGCAGACGCCCGGTGGTTGTGAGCGGGCGCGGCCGGTCAGCCGCCCGTCGCCG
>JAFKFE010000816.1 GCA_017308345.1 Alphaproteobacteria bacterium
AGTGCCCGTGATGGCGGGTGCCGTCCGGCAGAAGCATATGCGCCCGACCCTCGGTTTCGTAGTGGATGAAGGCGTTCTTGCCGCCCATGTCGATGACATGCGTTGTGCCGATCATGATAATGGCCAGCGCGTCCTTGTTGAGTATCGTCATGTTGCTTGCCCATAAGTTCGTGTTTGGAACTGTCTCGACGCCCTGAGTGTCGTCAAGTATCTTGACTATATGGAGCTTGCGGTAAATGGTCAAGGAGCTTGACGAAAAAAGCGAGACTTTGCCCGACCATGTCGGCTGGCGGCTATGGCAGGCGAGCCGTGCATGGCATGCGGAATTCGCCGCCGCCATGCGCGCCGCCGGCCACGCCTGGTTCACCGAAGCGCGCGCCGGGCTGCTCGGGTATATCCCCCGCGGCGGCACGCGCCAGTCGGCGCTGATCGAGCGCTCGGCCACCTCGAAGCAGGCGGTTCAGCAACTGCTCGACGGATTGGAGGCCGAAGGCGTGCTGGAGCGGCTGCCGGACCCCCGGGACGGGCGCGGCAAGCTGGTGCGCTACACCCGCAAGGGCCTTGACGCCTTGCAGGACGGCGACCGCATCAAGCTCGAGATCGAACACGGCTATGTCGCCCGCATCGGCAGGGAGCGTTTCGATACGCTGATGGACGCCCTGCGCGCGCTCGACCGGGGGCGGTCCGAGGCATCGGGAGAAGCCGGGAATCTTCGAGACCGGCCCTCGGAAGCGAAGTGAACGGCGAGACCGCGCAGCCCATTGCGCCGACTCGTTTCTTTCTCTAAAGGCTCGCCATGACGACAGCCAATCATCCCGATACCGTTCTGCCCGACACTGTCCTGATCATCGATTTCGGCAGCCAGTTCACGCAGCTCATCGCCCGCCGCATCCGCGAGAGCGGCGTCTTCTCCGAGATCGTGCCGTTCCAATCGGCCGAAGCGGCCTTCAATCGCATCAAGCCGAAAGCGGTGATCCTGTCGGGCGGCCCGGCCTCGACCACTGACATCGGCAGCCCGCGCGCGCCGCAGATCGTCTTCGACGCCGGCGTGCCGGTGCTCGGCATCTGCTATGGCCAGATGGCGCTCTGCGTGCAGATGGGCGGCGTCGCCGAAAGCTCCAACCATCGCGAGTTCGGCCGCGCCTTCGTCGAGATCGAGAAGGAGAGCCCGCTGTTCGAGGGACTGTGGGCGCCCGGCCAGCGGCACCAGGTGTGGATGAGCCATGGCGACCGCGTCATCGAATTGCCGCCGGGCTTCAAGGTGCTCGGCAAGTCGGAAAGCTCGCCTTTCGCCATCTTCGGCGATGTCGAGCGCAAGATGTACGGCATCATGTTCCACCCCGAAGTGGTGCACACGCCGGATGGCGCGAGGCTGCTGAGGAACTTCGTCCACAACATTGCCGGCATCGAGGGCGACTGGACGATGCGCGCCTATCGCGAGCATGCGGTGGAAGCGATCCGCAAGCAGGTCGGCAAGGGCAAGGTGATCTGCGCGCTCTCGGGCGGCGTCGATTCCTCCGTCGCGGCGCTGCTGATCCATGAGGCGGTCGGCGACCAGTTGACCTGCATCCTCGTCGACCACGGCCTTATGCGCAAGGACGAGGCGCAAGGCGTGGTGGAGATGTTCCGCCAGCACTACAATCTGCCGCTGATCCTGGTCGACGCCTCCGACCGCTTCATCTCGGCGCTTGAAGGCGAGGCCGATCCCGAAAAGAAGCGCAAGACCATCGGCCGCCTGTTCATCGAGGTGTTCGAGGAAGAGGCGAAGAAACTCGGCGGCGCCGATTTCCTGGCGCAGGGCACGCTCTATCCCGACGTCATCGAAAGCGTCTCCTTCTCCGGCGGCCCGTCGGTGACGATCAAGTCGCACCACAATGTCGGCGGCCTGCCCGAGCGCATGAACATGAAGCTGGTCGAGCCGCTGCGCGAACTGTTCAAGGACGAGGTGAGGGCGCTCGGCAAGGAACTCGGTCTGCCCGAGAGCTTCATCGGCCGCCATCCCTTCCCGGGCCCCGGCCTTGCCATCCGCTGCCCGGGCGGCATCACGCGCGAAAAGCTGGAGATATTGCGCGAGGCCGACGCCATCTATCTCGACGAGATCCGCAAGGCCGGCCTCTACGACGCCATCTGGCAGGCCTTCGCGGTGCTTCTGCCGGTGCAGACCGTCGGCGTCATGGGCGACGGCCGCACCTATGAATTCGTCTGCGCGCTGCGCGCCGTCACCTCCGTAGACGGCATGACGGCCGACTTCTACCACTACGACATGAACTTCCTCGGCGCCGCCGCCACCCGCATCATCAACGAGGTGAAAGGTATCAACCGCGTCGTCTACGACGTGACGTCGAAGCCGCCGGGTACGATCGAGTGGGAATGATTCAGGCCTACCCAAACGCCGCCGAATTTGCGCCAGAGTTCGATTTAAGTCACTGAAATCAAAAATATTTTCTGCCGGCGACTTTCGGTGGCTATCGGCTCGCACTGTTTGGCTTTGCCGTACCGCCTGCCGGCCCTCCGACATATTGCCAGGATGAATTTTCGACAGTACCGTCACGATCTGTAGGGCTAATGACGGTACTTTTTCAGCATAAGATGCTGAAAATAAAGAGAAATATCTGCCTGAGGCCCTCAAAAAACCTGTGACGGTACTTTTTGAAAGGCAGTCGGGATGCTGACGGACGCCGCCCTCAAGG
>JAFKFE010000817.1 GCA_017308345.1 Alphaproteobacteria bacterium
GAGAACTCGACGCCGGCCTTTCCGTAGATGCGGAAACTGGCGATCTCGCTGACCGGGATGTCGGCCCCGACCTCGATCGCCGGCGTCGCGGCATAGAACATGTTGTTGCTGCCGTCGAAATTGAAGGCGGCGACCGAACCCTCCTCCTTGCCGGAGACGTCGAGCCAGCGCGCGTCGAACTGGATCGTCGGCTGCAGATAGAAAGCCCCCATCTGGTGGGTCATGCCGACGCGCGCCGAGCCGCCGAACTGGGGGGTGTCCTGCTTGTAGGTGACGCTGTTGCCGATGCCCTCGAGCAGTTCCTCGGGCAGATAGACGCCGTCCAGCGTCTCGCCGGGAATGAAGGCGACCTGGTCGATGTGGGTGTCACGCTCGCCCGTGAAGGAGCCGGTGCCGCCGCCGAGCGCGAGATCGACGAAATAGTTGTTGTTCTCGTATTTCGCCAGCGCGTAGGCCTGCCAGGATTGGCCCTTGGTGTCCGACAGCTGCTCGCCGTTATAGGCAATTTTGGAGTCGTACTCGGTACGGCCGAAAGTGGCGCCCAGCGACCAATTATGCCCCACCTCGCCGATGCCGCCGAACGACATGGTCTTCAGCGTGTCGTCGCGGCTGGTGGTGCCGGCCCCGGTATCCCTGCTGTATTCGGCCTGCGGGCTGATCGTGCCCCAGATGCATCGGCCGTCGCTGGTCTTGTAGGCCCGCACGCCGGTGCATTCGTGCGCCTGGTCGAGCATGATGTCGACGGAGCGGTTGATCATGTCGAAAGTGTGCACGGCATAGTGCGGCGTCAGCCGCGTCAGCGCGGCGCCCAGTTCCGCCTCGGTTTGCGAGAAGCGCAGCATGTTGATCAGCCGCGCCATCGGATTGTCCGGGCTCGAGGCGGCCTCGACGTCGTCGAGATACTGCGCCATCTGGAACACGCCGGGATCCGTCGTGCCGGAGCCCGGATCCTGCGCCAGTTCCAGAAAGGTCGGGTTGTCGGCGTAGAGCACCAGATCGGTGCCGTTGTCGACGCGGGTCAGGAAGTTGAAGCCGACCGCCGGATGAAGCGTCTGCGGCGCCAGGTAGCTGTCCGTCATCGCCGAGCCCGTCGCCAATGTGTATTGCGTGAACAGCTTGTCGATCGACAGGAAGTTGAGCGGCGCCGTGCCGTCGAAGTTGCCGGCTTCCGTCAAGGTGAGCCTGTCGGTGATCTGGTTGTTGAGGTCGATGTCGGTGACGAAGGAACCCGTATTGTCCTGGGTGAACCCGCCTGTGACGTCGACCGTCGCCACCACGCCGATGCCCTGATTGGTCACCAAGCCCTGGTTCTTGAACAGCCCGCCGGCGCCGAGATTGATCGATTTCAGACCGACGAACGAGGAATCGGCGAAATTGTCGAACTCGTTGATGCCACCGCCGAGGTCGACATTGCCGATCACCCGGCCGAGGCCGACGACGCTCCTCTGGTTCTTGAAGGTATCGTTGCCCGAGGTGCCGGTGACCGCAAGCGGGCTGAACTGGTCGAGCAGCGATTCGAGGATCGCATCGTCAGGCACGACCGGACCGGGCGCCAGCAGCGAGGCGCTGAAGGCCGCCAGTTGCGATTGCATGATCGAGAAGGTCGGCGTCGCGCCCATCGCGTAGAGCAGGCTGTTGTTGTTGACGGTGTTGTCCTGGCCGCCGACCAGCATCACGGCGACGCCGGTGTTGGATCCGCCGATCGTATACTGGCCCTGCAGGTCCATGGTGATGTTGCCCTTGGTGCCCTGCGCCGTGCTCTCGCCATAGGCCGCCACCGAATCGGCGCCCTGCGCGAAAAGGCTTCCGCCCGCCGTCAGGTGGACGAGGCTCGAGTTGCCCTGGCCGGTCGCGCTCTGGCCGAACATCGCATAGGAACTGGCGCCCTTCACCCAGACCTGGCTGTCGGTGCTGGCCAACGCCGCCGCCGCGTCGCCGATGCCGCCCTGCGAGCCGGCCGCCGACTGGTTCACGTCAAGCGAGGAATTGCCGCCCGCGCCGCCGCCGCCGCCGATCGCCTGGGCGACGATGCCATGCGAACGGTCGCCATCGGTCTCGATCGCGCCCGACTGGATGATGGTGACCGTGCCGCCGGTGCCCTTGGTGCCGCCCGGCGTGTTGAAGCCGATGGCGTTCGGGCCGCCGCCGTCGTCATCGGCGCTGAAACGGCCGAAGCCGGCGCCGCCGAAGCCGCCGCCGCCGCCGACCGACTGCGCGATGATGGCGACGGAATCGACGCCATGCGTGATGATCTCGCCGGTGCGGTTCACCGTCACGTCGCCGCCGTCGCCGCCATTGCCGCCGAGGCCGCCTATGGCCAGCGCATTGGAGGCGTTGCCGCTGGCGTCGCCGCCATAGCCGCCGCCGCCGCCGATCGATTGCGCGACCACGCCGTGGGCCCGCGCGCCGAATGTCGCGATCGTGCCGGAGACGGTGACGTCGACCTCCCCGCCATTGCCGCCGCTGCCGCCGAAGCCACCGATCTGCAGCGCCACCGAACTGTCGCCCGCCGTATCGGCCGTCACGGTTCCGCCATAACCGCCGCCGCCGCCGATCGACTGGGCGAAGATGCCGATCGCGCCGTCCTTGTTGGTGGTGATCACGCCGTCATTGTTGACGATGACATGCCCGCCATCGGCGCCGGTGCCGGCGGGCAGGGAAACCGCGCCGCCGATGCTCATGGCCGACCGACTGCGCGAAGATGCCGTGCGAGAGATAGCCGTAGGTGGTGATCTCGCCATGATTGTCGACGGTGACGTCGCCGCCGCTGCTGCCCGAGCCGCCTATGCCGCCGATCGACAGGTTGACCGCCACGTCCTCGGCCTTGCCGGTCTCGGTCGAGCCGCTGCCGGCCGCGCCGCCGCCGCCGCCGATCGACTGCGCGAAAATGCCGTAGGAATTGTCGCCGTTGGTGACGATGACGCCGCTCTGGTTGTTGATCACATGGACGAACTTGCCGACGCCGCCATCGCCGCCCAGACCGCCGAGGGATGCCGATATCGAGACCTTGGCGTCCGCGGATGTCGAGGCCGCCGCCCCGCCGACGCCGCCGCTG
This sequence comes from Alphaproteobacteria bacterium, assembly GCA_017308345.1. Lineage (GTDB taxonomy): Bacteria > Pseudomonadota > Alphaproteobacteria > Rhizobiales > Rhizobiaceae > Mesorhizobium. Next base: position 3,056 of record JAFKFE010000817.1, read on the forward strand.
CCGCCGATCGACTGCGCCATGATGCCGTGCGAGTTGGCCATGTCGGTCTCGATGACGCCGCTGTTGGTGACATGCACCTCGCCGCCGTCGCCACCGCCGGCGCCCAATCCGCCCATCGAGAATTTGACATCGACCGTGCCTCCGTCGCTGCCGGTGCTTTTTCCCGCGCCGCCCGAACCGCCGCCGCCGCCGATCGACTGCGCGAAGACGCCGATCGAGTTCTCCCGTTTTGTCCAGATGAAACCGTTCGCGTTGTTGGTGACCTCGACCAGCGCGCCGTTACCGGCGCTGCCGCCGGCTCCGGCGATGCCGCCGCCGATCGCGTACTCGGCCGTGGCGCCGGCCGAAGCCGAGCCGCCGACACCACCGCCGCCGCCAATGGAACTGGCGCTGATGCCATAGGAGAAGGCGCCATCGGTGATGATCCAGTTGTTGTTGATGACGGAGACTTCGCCGCCATTGCCGGCCGTGCCGCCGGGAAGGGCGAGAGCCACGCCGATCGAAACGGTCGTTGCGCCGTCGTCGCCAGCGCCGATATCGCCCCCGACATCCTCGTCAGAGGCCGAAGCCGCGCCGGCGGCACCACCACCGCCACCCACCGACATGGCGATGATGCCGGACGAACCGAAGCCCGACGTCATGATCATGCCGGTGTTGTTGACCGTGACCTTCATGGCGTCCGCGGCGCCGCCGCCCGAACCGCCGAGGCCCATATTGACGCTGACGCTGGTCTGGCTGGTGCCGCCGATGTTGTAGGACTTGGCCGTGCTGGAGCCGCCTATGCCGCCGCCGCCGCCGATCGATTGCGCCATGATGCCGGACGAGAAGGCGCCCGTCGTGGTCAGGTTGCCGGAATTGATGACGTCGACCGTGTTGCCGAAGCCGCCTTGGCCGCCGCTGCCGCCCATGGCGAAATTGGCCGCGATGTTGACGCCGTCGCCGCCGCCGACATTGGCCGAGCCGCCGGTGCTGGCGCCGCCATTGCCGCCGCCGCCGCCGATCGACTGCGCCACGATCGCGCCGGAGGCATCGCCGTCCGTGGCGACCGTCATCCCGCTGGTGACGTGGACATCGCCTGCGTTGTTGCACTTGGTCGGGTCGTCGCCGACACACCCGCCGCCATTGCCGCCGATATTGACCGACGCGCTGATCGTCACGCTGTTGCCGTAACCGCCGGCGCCGCCGAACGTGTCGCCGCCATTGCCGCCGCCGCCGCCGATCGACTGCGCCAGGATGCCGACCGCCTGGAAGCCGTGGGTGACGATCTGGCCGCCGCTGACGAGACCGGACTCGACCGTGACCTTGTTGCCCTGGCCGCCATTGCCGCCGCTGCCGCCAATGGCAACGCCGAGATTGATCGCGACCTCGTCGCTGATTGCGCCGGCGATCGAGGTGGCGCGGCCGCCATTGCCGCCGCCGCCGCCGATCGATTGCGCCACGATACCGCCCGAGCCGGCATTGTCGGTGTCTGAAATGATCCGCCCGTTCGCCTTGAGAAAGACCTCGCCGCCCGAGCCGCCGTCGCCACCGCTGCCGCCGACGGTCACCGCCACGGCCGCGGATGCATAGAGCCCGGCGCTGAAGGCGCCGGCGACGGCCTTGCCGCCATTGCCGCCGCCGCCGCCGATGGC
>JAFKFE010000818.1 GCA_017308345.1 Alphaproteobacteria bacterium
ATCATGAACCCGGTCCGTCCGCAGGAAATGGAAGCCGTGCGCGGCGCCAATGTGCTCAACGGCACCGACGAGAACTGCACCAACTGGATCCGCACCTACAAGGACTACAAGCCGGCCGAAGGCGGCCATGCCGTCGCGGCTCCGGTCGCGGTGACCGCACCGGGCGACGGCGCCGCCGGCGGCCGTCGCCGTGGCGGCCGTGAAGCCCGCATGGCCAGGGGATAAGCGCGCAGTCGTGAGCCGCATCGCAAACAGCGCCGGTCCGATCGCATCGTGGATGCTGTCGGACAGCTCTGCTTTGCGTTCAGGCCATGCCCAATATGGCGTCGAACAACGCCATTCCCGCCCACGATCCGAAAATGCCGGTGACGCCGCCGATGATGAAATCATCGTCGTAAGCCGGCCAATATGCATGCAGCACCAGCGTTCCGACCACCGCGCCGAGGATCCCGGTCGCAAGATATTGCGGATTGCGCAGCCACGGGCCCTTGATCACGCGCACCATCGTGAACGCGGTGAGGATGGCGGAGAGCAGAAGATCCGACATGGTTGGCCCCTGGACCACCAGACTCTCCACCCAACAGTAAAACGATCCGTTAAACGGGATCGGCAATTGCCATCGAGACTCGTGCCAGCATGAATCCTCCCCCCAACATCACCGATCCGCTTGTGCTCTTCATGCCGTCGGGCAAGCGCGGCCGGTTCCCGGTCGGCACGCCGGTGCTCGACGCCGCGCGCCAGCTCGGCGTCTATGTCGAAAGCGTGTGCGGCGGCCGCGCCACCTGCGGGCGCTGCCAGATCGAGGTGCAGGAAGGCAACTTCGCCAAGCACAAGATCGTCTCGTCCAACGACCACATCTCGCCCAAGGGCGCCAAGGAAGAGCGCTACGAGCGCGTTCGCGGCCTGCCCGAGCACCGCCGCCTCTCCTGCTCGGCGCAGATCCTCGGCGACCTCGTCATCGACGTGCCGCAGGATACGGTCATCAACGCCCAGACCATCCGCAAGGACGCCGATACCAGGGTGATCGCCCGCGATACGGCGATCCGCATGTGCTATGTCGAGATCGAAGAGCCCGACATGCACAAGCCGCTCGGCGACCTCGACCGGCTCAAGATCGCCCTGATGAAGGACTGGGGCCTCAAGAACCTCGAATTCGATTTCTACCTGCTGCCGCAGGTGCAGGGCATCCTGCGCAAGGGCAACTGGACCGCGACGGCCGCCATCCACAAGGATGCCGACAGCGACATCGCGCGCGTCATCGCGCTGTGGCCCGGCCTGAAGAACGAGGCCTACGGCCTCGCCTGCGACATCGGTTCGACCACCATCGCCATGCATCTGGTGTCGTTGCTCTCCGGCCGCGTCGCCGCGTCTTCCGGCACATCGAACCCCCAGATCCGCTTCGGTGAGGATCTGATGAGCCGCGTGTCCTACGTGATGATGAATCCCGACGGCCGCGAAGGCATGACGGTGGCCGTGCGCGAAGCGGTTTCCGGCCTCGTCGACAAGGTCTGCGCCGAAGGCAATGTCCAGCGCAACGACATCCTGGATTCCGTCTTCGTCGGCAATCCGATCATGCATCATCTGTTCCTCGGCATCGATCCGACCGAGCTCGGCGGCGCGCCCTTCGCGCTCGCCGTCTCGGGCGCGGTGCGCATCAAGGCCTCGGACATCGGCCTGAAGCTGAACCCGGGCGCGCGGCTCTACATGCTGCCCTGCATCGCCGGCCATGTCGGCGCCGATGCGGCCGCAGTCACCCTGTCGGAAGGTCCGCATCGCCAGGACGAGATGATGCTGATCGTCGATGTCGGCACCAACGCCGAGATCGTGCTCGGCAACCGGACGCGTGTCGTCGCGGCCTCCTCCCCCACCGGTCCGGCTTTCGAGGGCGCGGAAATCTCCGGCGGCCAGCGCGCCGCGCCTGGCGCCATAGAGCGCGTGCGCATCGATCCGGACACGCTGGAGCCGCGCTATCGCGTCATCGGCTCGGAGCTGTGGTCCGATCAGCCTGGATTCGCCGAAAGCGTGCAGGCGACGGGCGTCACCGGCATTTGCGGCTCCGGCATCATCGAAGTGATCGCCGAGATGTATCTGTCAGGCATCATTTCCGAGGACGGCGTCGTCGATGGATCGCTCAGCATGCGCTCGCCGCGCATCGTTCCCAACGGCCGAACCTTCTCCTACGTGCTGAAGGAGGGCGAGCCGAAGATCACCATCACGCAGAACGACGTGCGCGCCATTCAGCTTGCCAAGGCAGCGCTCTATGCCGGCACCAAGCTTCTGATGGAAAAGCAGCACACCGACCACGTCGACCGTATCCATTTCGCTGGCGCCTTCGGCTCCTTCATCGATCCCAAATACGCCATGGTGCTGGGTCTGATCCCGGACTGCGACCTCGACAAGGTCTCGGCCGTCGGCAACGCCGCCGGAGCCGGCGCGCGCATGGCGCTGCTCAATCGCGGCTACCGGCGCGAGATCGAGGAGACGGTGAGCCGGATCGAGAAGATCGAAACCGCACTGGAACCGAAATTCCAGGAGCACTTTGTCTACGCCATGGCGCTGCCGAACAAGGTCGATCCCTTCCCCAAGCTGGCCGCCGCGGTAAAGCTGCCGCCGCGCAAGGCGATGAGCGAGGACGGTGCTGCCGGCGACGCTACCCCGCGCCGGCGCTCGCGCGAGGAG
>JAFKFE010000819.1:0-2674 GCA_017308345.1 Alphaproteobacteria bacterium
TCGAGAAGATGCGCGCCGGCTTCAAGGCCGACATCGCGCATCCCTGCTCGCAAAGCGTGGTGAAATGGCGCGAGGCCGGGTTGCTGCAGCCGCTTGACACCTCGAAGATCGCGGGCTGGAAGGACCTCAATCCAGGCATCATGGCGATGAAGGACCTCGCCGTCACCGCCGACGGCAAGGCCTGGTTCATGCCTTTCGACTGGGGCAACACCTCACTGCTCTACCGCACCGACAAGGTGACGGCGGACGAGGCGCAGTCGCTGAAAATCTTCGCCGATCCGAAATTCAAGGGCCGCGTCACCATCGGCGACAATGTCGACGACGCCTATGCGCTGGCGAGCCTGGTCATCGGGCTCAAGGACTGGACCAAGATGACGGACGAGCAGTTCAGCCAAGCCTCCGCCTTCCTGCGCGACGTGCACAAGAATGTCCGCTTCTACTGGACCGATGACACTGACCTCAACCAGGCCTTCACGGGCAATGAGGTCGACCTGGTCTGGGGCTGGAACGAGACCTATGTGACGCTGAAAGGGCAGGGCCTGCCGATCGCCATGAACCGCGACACCAAGGAAGGCATCTCGACCTGGGTGTGCGGCTATGTGCTGCTCAAGGATGCGCCGGGCAAGCTGGACCAGGCTTATGATTTCCTGAGCGCCGTCAACGCTCCGGGTGTTTCGGAGTATATGGTGAAGACCTTCGGCTACGGTCACGGCAACAGCGCAGGCATGGCGGCGATGGACCAGAAGCTGCTTACCGAACGCGGCTTCGACGATCTCGACAAGTTCCTCGACAAGACGCTGTTCCAGCAGCCGGTTGCCCCCGACCTCAAGCAGCGGATGGTCGCCGAGTTCGAGAAGATCAAGGCCGGCTATTGAGCAATATCATCGAAAGGACCGACGTCGTCATCGTCGGCGCCGGCTTCACCGGCCTGTCCGCCGCGCTCGATTTTCAGCGCGCCGGCATCGACTGCCTTGTCCTCGAGGCCCGCGCCCGTGTCGGCGGGCGTGTGGAAGCTAAGCCAAACGGGCTCGGTGAGCTGATCGACAGCGGCGGCCAGTTCCTGTGCCAGGACATGCCTGAGCTGATGGCGCTCGCCAAGGCGCGCGGCAAGACTTTCGTCGCGACCCATGTCGAGGGCGATTTCATCACTCATCCGCCGATGTCGGTCGAACAGGCAGAGCGGACCTATGTGACCGCGATGGCGATCCGCGAGCGCATGAACGCGATCGAGCCGGATGATCCGTCGATCGCCGGACTGACCGTCGCGACATGGCTCGAGCATCAGAAGGACACGCCCGACGCCAAGGCAGCCTTTCGCTCGATGATCGAGGGCCTGTGGTGCCTGGCACTGGACAAGGTGCCGCTGTGGTACCTGATCGACAATGACCGGCGCATCACCAACGAAGTGCCGGAGCTGCAATATTCCCTGCGCGAGACCATGCAGTCGCTGGCCGAGGATATCGCCGGCGATCTCGGCCAAGGGCTGCGGCTGAACGCGCCGGTCACGCGCATCGAGCATGGGCCGCAAGGCGTGCGCGCGGTCACCGCCGGCGGCGTTGTCGAGGCGCGCGCGGCGCTGGTCGCGCTGCCGCCGGCGACGGCCGCGAAGCTCGAATTCACCCCCGCATTGCCGGAGAATGTGGCGAAGGCGCTCGGCGTCTGGGAAAGCGGCGCGGTGCTGAAGATCCTGGTGCGCTATGCCAGACCGTTCTGGCGCGAGCGGGATTGGAGCGGCATGGTCATGTGGCGCGACCTGCCCGGGCTGTTCGCCTGCGACACCGGCAAGGATGCAGAACATGCGGCGCTCACCGTCTTCGTCGGCGGGCCACTGGCGCTGCGTTGGCATGAGCTCGGCGCAGCGCAGTTGCGCGCGCAAGTGGCGGCAAGGCTCGTCGACGCGCTCGGCCCGGATGCGGCCGGCATCGTCGATTTCAGCGTGCGCGATTGGACGCATGATCGCTGGAGCGGCGGGGCCTATAGCGACCTCATCGTCGATGTGACGGCGCGCGATGCCGAGCGCACCATCCTTGCCGGCGTTCCGCCGGTCTATTTCGCTGCTTCGGAAGTGTCGCCGTCGTTCCCGGGTTACGTCGAAGGCGCGATCGTGGCGGGGCGCATCGCGGCCGGGAAGGTTCAGTCGGCCATCGCCACCAGCGCCTCGGGGTCGTAGGCAAGGCGGATCGGCGCGCCGACTGGAATGTCGTCGGCGCCGAAGTCATTGGTCTCGGTCACCGAGAGCGGCTTTTCCAACCCCGGTATCTCGACGATCAGATGCGTGATCTCGCCGAAATAGTGGCGCTCCACGACTTTGCCGGCGACTTCGAACTTGGCCGTCGCGTTGTCCCAGAGCACGCGCAGGCGTTCGGGCCGGATGCCGAGCGTGGCCGCGCCGCCATTGCGCACGAAGGCCTTCGGCTTCTCGGTCCTGACGCGGCCGAAACCCAGCGTGTCGAGCAGCAGCGAAGCGCCGTTCTCCTCGACGATCTCGGCTTTGACGAAGTTCATGCCGCCGAGGAAGTCGGCGACCTGGCGATTGACCGGGCGCTGGTAGATCTCCTTCGGCGAGGCGACCTGCGCGATGCGGCCGCCGAACATCACGGCGATGCGGTCCGACATCGCCAAGGCCTCGTACTGGTCGTGCGTGACCAGCACGAAGGTGATGCCGACCGCCTGC
>JAFKFE010000819.1:2726-4849 GCA_017308345.1 Alphaproteobacteria bacterium
CTTGTCGAGCGCCGAAAGCGGCTCGTCGAGCAGCAGCACCTTGGGCCGCATGACCAGCGCGCGGGCCAGAGCGACCCGCTGGCGCTGGCCGCCGGAGAGTTCGGTGGCGCGGCGCTTGCCGAGGCCGGTCAGCGACACCTGCGCCAGCGCCTCCTCGACGCGGCGCTTCTCCTCGCCGGCGGCGAGCTTCAGCCGCCTCAGCCCGTAGGCGACATTCTGCTCGACATTGAGATGCGGGAAGATCGCATAACTCTGGAAGACCATGTTGGTCGGCCGGCGGTTGGCGGGGATGCCGTCCATCGGCTGGCCGTCGACGGCGATCGAGCCGCTGGTCGGCGTGTCGAAACCGGCGATCATGCGCAACAGCGTGGTCTTGCCGCAGCCGGAAGGCCCGAGCAGCGAGAAGAATTCGCCCTCGCGGATCGCCAGCGAGGCACTGTCCAGCGCCTTGAAGGATCCGTAGCTGCGCGTGACGTCGCGGATCTCGATCATCGTGCGCTCGGACTGGGCGCGTTCGGATTGGACCCGCTCAAGCATAGAGGCCTCCCTCATTCTGGGTGCGTCTCGCCGCGCGGCGGCGCAGGATTTCGGCGACCGTCATCAGCACGAAGGACGCGAGCAGCAGCAAGGTGCCGAGCGCCAGCACGCCGGGAAGCTTGGCCGCGAAACGCAGCTGGCCCCAGATGTAGATCGGCAGCGTCGCCTCCGTGCCGGTGAGAAAGAAGGCGATGATGAATTCGTCCAGCGAGATGGTGAAGCAGACGAGCAGGCTGGAGATGATCGCCGGCGCGACCATCGGCAGCGTCACCCGCCGGAAGGTGCCGAAGGCGCTTTCGCCGAGATCGGCGGAGGCCTCCTCCAGGCTGCGGTCGAAGCCCTCGAAGCCGGAGGTCAGCACGGTCATCGAATAGGGGATGCAGACAAGCACATGGCCGAGCACCACGGTGAACAGCGACAGGCTCAGGCCGAGCTGCAGCATGACCAGCAGCATCGAGATCGCGACGATCACCTCCGGCAGCACCAGCGGCGCCATGATCAGCCCGTTGATGGCGCGGCGGCCAGGATAGCGGTAGCGGGTGATCGAGCGGGCGGCGAGAATGCCGAGCACGGTGGACAGGACCGAGGCGGAGACGCCCACGATCAGGCTGTTCCAGGTAGCGTCGATCAGCGCCGGCGTGCGCGGCAGGTCCTCGTACCAATGCAGCGTGACGCCCGAGAGCGGGAATTTCGGCGTCGCCGCCGTGTTGATCGAGAAGATCGGCAGGAAGATCACCGGCAGATAAAGGAAAAGCAGATAGAGGACGGCGTAGCTCGACAGCCAGCCGGGCAGGAAACGTCTGATCGCCGTCATCGCGCCAGCCTCCGCAGGGCGCGGAAGACCAGCACGGTGGCGCCGGCCATCAGCGAGACGATGATCATGGTGGTGACGGAAAGTGCCGCACCCAGCGGCCAGTTCGACGCCTTGCCGAACTGCGCCTGGATGGCGTTGGCGATCATGACGCCGTCCTTGCCGCCGACCAGCTTCGGCGTGACATAGTCGCCGACGGTCGGGATCATGACGATCAGCGCCGCCGAGATGACGCCGGGCGCCGACAGCGGCAGGGTGACGCGCAGGAAGGAACGCAGCGGCCCGTCGCCGAGGTCGGTCGCCGCTTCGACCAGGGTGCGGTCGACCTTCTCCAGCGACACGAAGATCGGCAGGATGGCGAAGGTGGCCCAGGCATGGGTCAGCGTGATGATGACGGCGGTGGAATTGTAGAGGAGCGCGGTCGAGGGCTCGTCGATGATGCCGAGGCCCATCAGGCCGGAGTTGAGCACGCCGTTGTAGCCCAGGATCACCTTCCACGACATCACGCGCAAAAGGTAGCTGGTCCAGAACGGGATGGTGATGAGGAACAGCCACAGGCTCTTGTGGCGGCCACCGTGGAAGGAGATGAAATAGGCGATCGGATAGGCAAGCGCCACGGTCAACAGGCTGACCGTCAGCGAGATATAGAGCGAGCGCCAGAGCAGGTCGCGGTAGATCGGCTCCGTCAGCGCGATCCGATAGTTCTCCAGGGTGAATGTGTGGTCGATGGTGAGATAGTTCTGCGTCCAGAAGGAATGCGCGATGACGACCAGGA
>JAFKFE010000820.1 GCA_017308345.1 Alphaproteobacteria bacterium
AAGGCGGCCTACCAGAAGTTCCGCAACCCGGCCTCGCGTTACGCCATCGTCGGCGTGTTCGTGACCAAGGGCAAGGATGGGGTGAGGGCCGCGGTGACCGGCGCCGGCGAGGACGGCGTCTTCCGTTCCAAGGAAGTCGAGACGGCGCTGGCGAAGACTTTCGAAGCCTCGGCGCTTGACGGCCTCAAAGTGCCGGCGAAAGGCTTGATGAGCGATATACATGCCTCCGCCGACTACCGCGCCAATCTGATCGCGGTGATGGCAAAGCGCGCGGTGGCCGCGGCCAACGCCTGAAGGCTCTCAATCCGGTGACGCAAAGGGGCCTCGCGGCCCCTTTTCCTTTGTATTCGCAACGGCTTGGCTGAAACTACCTGAGTATTCGCGATTTCGCACTTGCACAATAGTATCCCGCACTGCAAAATACGTGCGGCGGGAATACCAGACGGTCCGAGACGCAGGCAACGCTTCGCATGCGGACCTCGAGTTGCGAAGGCACGGTATGACCGATATCCCCGCAACGGCCGGTGCGCTGCCACGGGCCGCAGTCGACAAGGCGGCACGGACGAGGCTGGCCTATCTCGATGGCTGGCGCGGCCTGTCGATCGCCTTGGTGCTGATCGGCCATTTCTTTCCGGTCCCGGGAATCAATTTCGGGGTTCTCGGCGTCGAATTCTTCTTCGTGCTCAGCGGCCGGCTGATGGGCGAAATCCTGTTCATCGAGCGCTTTCCGCTGAAGAAGTTCTTCAAGCGCCGTTTCTCGCGCATCTATCCGGCGCTGCTTGTGTTCGTGATCGCCGCCATGATCGGCCTGACCGGCACCTTCATCGCCTTCAAATGGAAGGCGGCTCTGACGGCGCTGACCTTTACCTACAATTACGCCGGCATCTTCATCAACAGGGCCGGCGCGCTCGATCACATCTGGTCGCTCTGCGTCGAGGAGCATTCCTATATCCTGCTCGCGCTGATCAGCGTGCTGGTCACCGGAAGAGCGAACGTCGTGCGGTTGTTGGTGGTATTGGCGCTGCTGGCAATGGCCAACGGCGCCATTTCGTATGAGGTTCTCGGCATGGGCTACGAGACCAGCTACTGGCGCACCGACGTGCATATCGCCTCGATCCTGCTATCCGCCGCGATCTGCCTGCTCAAGGCCGACGGCCGCCTGCCGGCTTTTCTGCAAAGCTCGCATGTGGCGCTTGCCGCCGCGGTCGGCGGCGTTCTGCTGTTCCTCAATCCGGTGCCGACCCCGCTCCACTATCTTGTCGGCGTGCCGCTGCTGGCGCTGGCCGTCAACACGCTCGACTCCGCCGGCTTCTATCTGACGGATCTGCTGTCGTCGCGACCGATGGTGATGCTCGGGCTGTGGTCCTATTCGCTCTATCTCTGGCAGCAGCCCTTCTATAAATTCGTCGATGAGCGCGGCAGCGCGGCGGTGCCGATGCTGGCGGCTGTGTTCGCCTGCGCGCTCGCGAGCTATTACATCGTCGAAAAGCCCGCCCGCGGCTGGCTCAACCGCAATTGGTGAACATGGGGGTCAGGCCTTGTTGTTCTTCCGCGCGGCCAGGTAGCGGCGAAGCCCGGCTTCGCCACGCGGTGTCGTCCAGCGATGGTTCCAGGCGAAGGCGGGTCTCAGCAGCGGCGCCAGGAATTTGAGGATCGGCCTCTCGACCGTCACCTGCCAGACCAGGTCGACATGCGTGCCGGTTCCGGATGGCGACAGTTCGGCCCGCCACAGCCCGTCGAAATCGCCGAAGGTCTTCACCACCACCAGGCGGCCGGGCATAAGCTCGGCGGCCTCGATGATGAAGTTCAGCTCATAGGGCAGGGCGCCGCGTGCCCTGGCCCTGGCGCGTGCGCCGACGACGCCCTTGCCCTTTTTGTCGAGCGGCTCGACTTCCTTGTAGACATCGCCCCACCAGAGCGGCAGCAACTGGGCGTCCGACAGCACGTCCCACACTTCCTGGGGCGTGCCTTCGGGGATGTCCCAGCTTTCGTCGAAGCGGAAGACATTGCTCGGCATGAAATGTCGCGCCCCAGCCAGTGGAGCTTCTATATTAGCTTTGGCTTGTTCTTCTGGCCAGAAGTGACCGGATTGTGTTCAGGCGACGATTGGTTTTGCCCAATAACGCACCGACTTCTTGCCGCCATGGATCACGGCATCGCCGACCTCGGCGAAACCGAGCGCCGCGTGGAAGGCATCGGAAGCCGGATTGGGCGGATCGGCATTGACTTCGCAGGTGACGATGGTGTGGCCCGCGCGCCGGGCATGACCGAACAGGTCCTCGTAAAGCCGTCGGGCATGGCCGCGGCCACGCGCCTCGGCCGCGACCACCACGCGGTCGACATAGACGAAGCGCGGATAGCGCTCGCGAAACCAGAGGAAGTTCGGGCTGTCGTAGCTCGCGTCCTGGTCGAAGCATAGGATGAAAGCTTCGAGCGCGCCGATGCGACGGGTGTAGAAAGCTTCGCCGAGCAGGAACGAAAGCCGTTCCGGCTCGAGCCAGGACAGCTCCGCCGCGTGCTCGTTGTTGAGCGCGAGGACGGTCGCCTCGTCGGCGGGCGAGACTTGGTCGATCGGCGGCAATTCCTTGCTCATCGTTTTCGCCATCAGGCTGTCGCGGCCGCGATCGTCGCCGCCACCAAGGCTTCGTCGGTCACCGTGTTGCGGTATTCGC
>JAFKFE010000821.1 GCA_017308345.1 Alphaproteobacteria bacterium
CGCTGGCGTTGAGCCGCAGCGTCTCGCCGCGCTTGACCTCGACATTGCCCGGCAGCTTGGCGACCAGCGGCAGGTCGGCGCGGCCGATATCGATGTAGACGAGCTGAACCTCGCCGAGCTGCTCGATATAGTCGACCTTGCCTTCGAACAGGTAGTCCGTACCCGTCGCTATCGCGAGATCCTCCGGCCTGACCCCGAAACTGACCGCCGCGCCATTCGCCGAGACCGGCGTGGCGATCGGCACCGTCGCCTTGCGGCCGCCGACATGGCTGACCACGGTCGGATTGCCGGCCTTCTCGATCTTAGCCGGCAATATGTTCATCGCCGGCGAGCCGATGAACTGGGCCACGAACAAATTGCCGGGACGCTTGTAGAGCTCCATCGGCGTGCCGACCTGCTCGACGCGGCCATCCTTAAGCACCACGATGCGGTCCGCCAGCGTCATCGCCTCGACCTGGTCGTGCGTAACGTAAATCATCGTGGTGTTCGGCATCGATTCCTTGAGCTTGGCGATCTCGATGCGGGTGGCGACGCGCAACGCGGCGTCGAGGTTCGACAGCGGCTCGTCGAACAGGAACACCTTCGGGTTGCGCACGATGGCGCGGCCGATGGCGACGCGCTGGCGCTGGCCGCCCGACATCGCCTTGGGCAGGCGGTCGAGATATTTGGTCAGCTGCAGGATCTCGGCTGCCTGCCGCACGCGCTTGTCGATCTCGGCCTTGCTCTCCTTGCCGATCTTCATCGAGAAGGCCATGTTGTCGTAGACCGTCATATGCGGATAGAGCGCGTAGGACTGGAACACCATGGCAATGCCACGCTTGGACGGAGGCACGTCGTTCACCACCTCGCCGTCGATCTTCAACTCGCCCGCGGTGATCTCCTCGAGACCGGCGATCGACCTGAGCAAGGTCGATTTGCCGCAACCCGACGGCCCGACAAAGACAATGAACTCGCCCGATTTGATGTCGAGGTCGATGCCGTGGAGAATGTTGAGGTTGCCGTATGATTTCTTCACCTGGTTGAGCGTGACATCGGCCATGCTTCTCTCCTTCGGTTAATCCCTGTTTGCAAGTTCAGTCGATGCGTCCGAACCAGGCGCCGTATCCGCCGAGGCGGACCGGCCCGCCGCCAGTCTGTCCCGAAAACCCGTGTCCGGGCAAGGGCTGCGGCGAGCCCGGGCCGAGATCGACCTCGGCGGGCCTGCTGCCGAGGTTGAAAGCGCAGACGATGCGCTCATTGCCCTCCTGGCGCGTGAAGGCGACGGTGTCGCCATCGCTCTCCATGAAGTCGATGTCGCCCTTGGCCAGTGCCGGATGCTGGCGCCGGAAGGCGAGGAAGCGGCGATAATGTTCGAGCAGCGAGCTTGCGTCGCCCTCTTGCACGTTGACGGCCTGCGACAGGTGCTTGCCCGGCACCGGCAGCCACGGTTTGGCGGCCGAGAAGCCGCCATTCTTGGCGGCGGCCTCCCACACCATCGGCGTGCGGCAGCCATCACGGCCCTTGAATTCGGGCCAGAAGCGGATGCCGTAAGGGTCCTGCAGGTCCTCGAGCTTGAGTTCCGCCTCGCCGAGCCCGAGCTCTTCGCCCTGATAGATGCAGACCGAGCCGCGCAGCGACATCAAAAGCGCCGAGATCACCTTGAGATAGGCGACCGGATCGGTCTCGCTGGCCGCCCAGCGCGTGGCCGGGCGCATCACGTCGTGATTGGAGAAGGCCCAGCACGACCAGCCGTCGCTGGCCACCCGGCCGAAGGCTTCCAGCACCGAACGCACCTTGGCAGCGCTGATCTTCTCGGGCGCCAGGAAGTCGAAGGAATAGCACATGTGGACGCGCTTTGCGCCGGCCGTGTAGGCCGCCACCACGTCCAGCCCGCGCTGTGAATCGCCGACTTCGCCGACGGCGGCCTGCGCCGGATATTCGTCGAGCAGCGCGCGGAAACGTTCGAGGAACGCAAGGTTCTCCGGCCGGCTCTTATCGTAGATATGGTCCTGGTAGTTGTAGGGATTGACCGCGGGCGCCGTCTGGTCGTTGCGCTCTTCCGGCGGCAGCGGCGGATTGTCCTCCAGCCCCTGGCTGTGGAAGTAGAAATTGATCGTGTCGAGGCGGAAGCCGTCGACGCCGCGCTCCAGCCAGAAGCGGGTGACGTCCAGCAGCGCGTCCTGGACTTGCGCATTGTGGAAGTTGAGGTCCGGCTGCTCGGCCAGGAAATTGTGCAGGTAATATTGCTGGCGGCTAGTGTCCCACTGCCAGGCCGAGCCGCCGAAGATCGACAGCCAGTTGTTGGGCGGCGTGCCGTCGGGCTTGGCGTCGGCCCACACATACCAGTCCGCCTTGGGATTGTTGCGGCTCGAACGGCTTTCCTTGAACCAGGGGTGGATGTCGGCGGTGTGCGACAGCACCTCGTCGATCATCACCTTGAGGCCCAGCCGGTGCGCTTCCGCGACCAGCGCGTCGAAATCGGCGAGCGTGCCGAACATCGGGTCGACGTCGCAATAATCCGACACGTCGTAGCCGAAATCCTTCATCGGCGATTTGAAGAAGGGCGAGATCCAGATGGCGTCGACGCCGAGCGAGGCGATATAGGGCAGCCGCCGCACGATGCCTTTCAGGTCGCCGATGCCGTCGTCATTCGAGTCCTGGTAGGAGCGCGGATAGATCTGGTAGATCACCGC
>JAFKFE010000822.1 GCA_017308345.1 Alphaproteobacteria bacterium
CCGTTGCCGTAGCGACCGACGCGCCGCAATTCACCCATGGACTCGATCACGGCGCGCACGGCCTCGACATCGCTGTCGGTTCCTCCAACGAACATCGGCATGTCGCCTCGTATGGCGGCATCCACGGAGCCGGTGACCGGCGCATCGACCGGGCCGCCGCCTTTTGCCTGGAATTCGCCTGCCAGCTCTCGCATCAGCTTGGGGCTGCTCGTCGTCATGTCGATCCAATATTTGCCGGCGCAGGATGTGGTCAGAAAGCCGCCTTCGCCCCTCACGACCTGTTCGATTTCCTTCGGCCCGAACACCATCGTCACGACCACGTCGCTGCGTTCAAGCGCATCGGCAGGGCTCGTGGCCTTGGCGGCGCCGACGGAAGCGAGCGCATCCATCGCCTGCGGGCGGACATCGTAGACCACCATGTCGAACCCGACGCGCCGCACGTTCAGTGCCGCGTTTCGCCCCATCGTCCCAAGCCCTATGAACCCAACGATCATGATGATCCCACCTCCACTACGATTGGCGGAAAGTCGGCGGAGGCGCCTGATTTGACAAGCAAATTGTCCTTATCCGCCGAATAAGCCATGCTGATGCTGCCATGGACATCGAAGTTCGACTGCTGCGGAGTTTCGTCGCTATCTACGAGCGCGGCTCGCTGTCGCGCGCCGCCGAGCGGCTTGCCTGCACGCAGGCCGCCATGAGCATGCGGTTGAAAATGCTGGAGACCGAGATCGGCGCGCCGCTCTTCATCAGGCATCATCACAGGATCGAGCCGACATCCAAGGGCAGCGAGCTCTACGCAAAGGCGCTTAGCGTGCTGGCCGCCTACGACGAAATGCTGTCGAGCACATACAGTCAGCACCCCCGGACCAAAATCCGTATCGGCATGCCCGACGACTACGCCCTGGCCTTCTTGCCGCGTTTGATCGCGACCATGCGCGATCGAATGCCGGAGACTGAGATCGAGATCATTTGCGATCTCAGCGCCAAGCTCGCCGCCGCGCTTCAACGGCAGGAAATCGACGTCGCGCTGGTCACGCTGGCTGCCAGTCCGCCATCGGCGAGGCATCGGTTTCAGGCCCGACTGAACTGGGTTCTTAGTCCGGATTTTAGGGCGGAGCCCGGTGGGACGATTCCGCTTGCCGCGTATCCGGAAGGCTGTGTCTTCCGCCGCGCCATGATCTCTGCTTTGGAGAATTCGCAACGCAGTTGGCGCGTGGCGGTACAAAGCAGCAGCCATCCCGGCATTCTCGCGGCAGTTCGGGCTGGCGTCGCCGTCACCTCGATGGCAGCCGGAACGGCGCCAACCGAATTGGTCGAGGTGAGCGGCAACGATCAGTTGCCCGACCTGGAACCTGTCCCGCTCTACCTGCTGGGCCAGGGCGACAAGGCGAGCACGGCAATCCGGCAGTTCGAGGACCTGATCCTTGCCGAACTCGAAACGGATAACGCGGCGGCTTCACTGGAACCGTTTTAGTGCAGCGCCTTGACCAACGCTCCCACCATGGCCTGCGGCCGGTAGCCGAGTTTGGCTGGCGTCAGCCCAAGCCGCACCACGACCAGTTGCTCCGAGGGAATGATCGCCACCGTCTGGCCGTCATGGCCTTCCATCCAGTAGGTGTCCTTGGGCAGGCCGGTGGCAGCACCCGCGCCGGGATTTTCCTCGTCGCCCGGCCCCTCTATCCATAGCTGGCCCTTGCCGTACACCTTCGAGGCCGGCGCCGGCTCACGCATCCAGTCGACGAAACCGGCTGGCAGGATCTGGTTTCCGTTCCAGACGCCGCCTTGCAGCAGGAATTGGCCGAAACGCGCCCAGTCATGCGCCGTCGCATAGAGATAGGACGAGCCGACGAAGGTGCCCTGCTCGTCGGTCTCGAGCACGGCACTATGCATGCCGAGCGGCCCGAACAGCGCCGCGCGCGGCCAGGCCAGCGCCTTTGCCTTGTCGCCGATCGCGTCCTGCCACAGCCGCGACAGCATCACCGCCGTGCCGCTCGAATAGGAAAATACTTTTCCCACCTCGCCGGCCAGCGGCTTGGCCTCGGCAAAGCCCGCCATGTCCGGTTCGAGATAGAGCATGCGCGTCACGTCGGCGACATCGCCGTAATCCTCATTGAATTCCAGCCCACTCGACATCGCCATCATGTCGGCAAGGCTGATGGCGGCACGGCCGTCGGCCTTCCAAGGCGCGAACAAATTCTTGTTGTCGATGGCCATCTTGCCGTCCTTGACCAGCGTGCCGAGGATCGCGGCATTGACCGTCTTGGTCATCGACCAGCCGAGCAGCGGCGTCTTGGCCGAGAAGCCATCGCCATAACGCTCCGCGACGACGCGGCCGTTCTTCACCACGACGACGGCACGCATGCCGGTGCCGGCCATCGCGGCGTCGTCGACGATCTTCGCGACCTCGGGATTTTGTGAAGCATCCACCCGCTCGCCCTCGGGCCAGAGCGCGTCCGTCTGCGTGGGCGCGGGGGCCGAGGAGCGCAGCGACGTCTGTCGCGCCTTGCCGGTATCGCCGTCGGGAGCCGAGGCACAGCCGAGCCCATCGCGCTCCACGGCGACACTCTTGCCGAGAACCCAGAGCAGGCCCGCCGACACCAGCCCCCTTTCCTTGTCGACGGAGACTTTCATCAGCCTGAGCAGCGGATGGCCCGGCGCCTGCACGTCGAC
>JAFKFE010000823.1 GCA_017308345.1 Alphaproteobacteria bacterium
CATGCCGAGATAAGACGCGCCCGCTTGTAGCGCGCGATTGGGCCCCACTCATCGTCGTCATGATAGAGGGCGGCAAAAGCTGCCTGAGCCGCTGGGGTTCGCGGCGGCGGTTCGTCCAAACCAGCATGACCGTCGTAGGTCTTCGCCCAAGCTTTCTTCAGCAATTCGCCCGGCCAGAAGATTCCCTTGTTCTTGGTGATGTCTTCTGTCCAAAGCGTCCCGAGAAAAGCGGTCGCCGCGCCGATGAGCGCCGCGGAAAAGACCTCGATCTCTTTGGCCGTCGCCGCCGGATTGAAAAGCTTCGCCGCATTCAGCGAGAGATAGATGACGATCAGCGAACTCAGGACGAGCAGGACGAATGGCATCAGATACCAGCCATTGACGATGAGGGCGGCGACGCGAGGAAACGCGCCGGCGCAAGTATAAACGATCAAACCGGCAGCGCCCGCGACCGCGAAGGCGGCCACCAGCCATGGCAAGAAATCGCCTCGCTGGTAGATTATGATCGCCGCGACAACCGATAAGAAAGAAAGCAAGCCTCTGAGCAACGTGGACAGCATCGTCGAGAGCTCCGGCGGACCGTTCAGACTTTCCAGGTGTGCGGCGACTTATGCTTGCAGCGGTAGATGAGATCTCCTTGTGAATCCGTCGTCATTTCGATGTCGGCGGGAGGCGCGCTCCGTTCGCATCTTGCGGCCATTGCCGCTAGCAATGCATTTACGGTGCCGAGCGAGGCATCGAGCGCCACCGACAGCCCCAAATCATGCAACTGGACAGTCAACTGTCGCGCCAAGGAGAAACTCTCTCCCCGGACTTCGTCGTCATGCTTATCGAAACCGAGCGTGATTCCCTCATGCGTCGGCGACAAAGATGTGCGTGACATTCTGAGAAACTCCATAATACGGCAGCCAACAATACTGTGAAAGTCGAGGGCGCAAAAGGAGAATCGGAGTATCCAGTGAGTTTTATTTACGCCGGGCGTCCGTATCCGGCACGTCCCGCGGAACGGTGTGTCACCTTTTGATGAGGGGGCCGTCGAAACCGAAATAGGGTCTTGAACTGGTTCTGATATTACGCCATAAGCAGAACCGTAACGTACGGTACGGCATGTGGCGAGACCCCATTGCGGTGTCCGGCCGAGGGAAAAGCGTGTTGCAGGCAGGCGTCGACATCGAGAACAACGAAGCGCTGACGGAGCGGCAGCAGGCCGTTCTCGACGCGGCACTTCGCCTGCTGGTCGAGGAGGGCGACAACCTCACCATGACCGCGGTGGCGCGGCGGGCAAGCTGCTCCAAGGAAACGCTCTACAAATGGTTCGGCGATCGCGACGGGCTGCTGACCGCCACGGTGCAATGGCAGGCGTCCAAGGTGCGCGTCGCGCCGGTTGATCGCGACACACTCGACCTCGGCTCGCTGACCGCGAGCCTTGAGCGCTTCGCTTCGGACTGGCTGAAGGTCATCTCCAGCGACACTTCGGTCGCGCTGAACCGTGTGGCCGTCGGGCACGCCGGTTCCGGCAAGGACGATCTCGGCGCGGTGGTGCTGCAGAACGGCCGTTTCGCGCTGGCCAGGCGGCTGAAGCCGGTGCTTGAAGCCGGACGCCAGGCAGGGCTGCTCGATTTCGAGGACGCCGAGACGGCGTTCCGGACCTTTTTCGGCCTGGTCGGCCGCGACGTGCAGATCCGTCTGCTGCTCGGCGACCGGGTGGAATTGACTGGGGCGACGATCGGCGGCGACGCCGCCCGCGCGACGCAACAGTTTCTCGCTCTCTTCGGAGCAAACAACCGGCCGTAAGGGCCATGATCTTCAAACGGGAAGGAACCTGAAATGCGTGTCTATTACGATCGTGACGCCGATCTCAATCTGATCAAGGGCAAGAAGGTCGCCATCATCGGCTATGGCAGCCAGGGCCGGGCGCATGCGCTCAACCTCAAGGATTCCGGCGTCAAGGAGATCGCCATCGGCTTGAAGCCCGGCTCCGCCACGGCCAAGAAGGTCGAGGCCGACGGGCTCAAGGTGATGAGCGTGGCGGACGCGGCCAAATGGGCCGACCTGATGATGATGGCGACGCCCGACGAACTGCAGGCCGACATCTACAAGAACGAAATCGCGCCGAACATCCGCGACGGCGCCGCGATCGCCTTCGCGCACGGCCTCAACGTGCATTTCGGCTTGATCGAGCCGAAGGCTTCGGTCGATGTCGTCATGATCGCGCCGAAGGGCCCGGGCCACACGGTGCGCGGCGAATACCAGAAGGGCGGCGGCGTGCCGTGCCTGGTCGCCGTCAACCAGGACGCTTCGGGCAATGCGCTCGACCTCGCGCTTTCCTATGCCTGCGGCGTCGGCGGCGGCCGGTCCGGCATCATCGAGACCAATTTCCGCGAGGAATGCGAGACCGACCTGTTCGGCGAGCAGGTGGTGCTGTGCGGCGGCCTGGTCGAGTTGATCCGCGCCGGTTTCG
Organism: Alphaproteobacteria bacterium; assembly: GCA_017308345.1. Taxonomy (GTDB): domain Bacteria; phylum Pseudomonadota; class Alphaproteobacteria; order Rhizobiales; family Rhizobiaceae; genus Mesorhizobium. Next base: position 2,462 of record JAFKFE010000823.1, read on the forward strand.
AGACGCTGGTGGAAGCCGGCTACGCGCCGGAAATGGCCTATTTCGAGTGCCTGCACGAGGTGAAGCTGATCGTCGACCTGATCTATGAAGGCGGCATCGCCAATATGAACTATTCGATCTCGAACACCGCCGAGTGGGGCGAATACGTCTCGGGTCCGCGCATCATCACCGCGGAGACCAAGGCCGAGATGAAGCGCGTCCTGAA
>JAFKFE010000824.1 GCA_017308345.1 Alphaproteobacteria bacterium
CCAGCGCGCGCACGTCGTCCTGAAAAGGCGTCTCGACGGCGATCTCGACGGCCACGGCCTACTCCACCACCTTCGGAACGAGGAAGAAGTTCTCTTCCGTTGCCGGCGCATTGGCGACGATGTCGGCGGCCTTGTTGCCGTCGGTGACGGCGTCCTGACGCTTCTTCATCTCCATCGGCGTGACCGAGGTCATCGGCTCCACGCCCGAGACGTCGACCTCGTTCAACTGCTCGACGAAGCCCAGGATGGCGTTCAATTCGCCGGTCATGCGCTCGGCATCCTCCTCGCTCACCGCGATACGGGCAAGGCGCGCGACGCGCTTCACGGTCTGAAGATCAACGGACATGTTCTTTTCGCCTCGGCAAAACCAGTGCGGGCTATAGCGGCGCGGCGCTCAGCGTGCAACATGGATGATGCCGGAGCGATCGCGCGCGTTGGCCGCTGACGGTCGATGAGGCGGCCTAGATCGTGATCGCCTTGCCGATCTCCGGCAGTGCCACATCGACGCCCGAGCCTTCCATGCCGGCGACAAGCTTGTCGGCGGTCTGGTCGAGCATCGGGAAGGTGCCGAAATGGCAGGGAACCACGGTATCGAAGCCGAAGAACCGGCGGCAGGCGAGCGCCGCCACCGCGCCGCCCATGGTGAAGCGGTCGCCGATCGGCACGATGCCGATCTTCGGCTCGTGCAGCTCGTTGATCAGCTCCATGTCGGAAAAGATGTCGGTGTCGCCCATGTGGTAGAGCGTCTTGTCCTCCGGGAAGTGCAGGACGAGTCCGCCCGGATTGCCGAGATAGGTGTTCGCGCCACCTTCCCCGCTGAAAGAGGACGAATGCAGCGCCTGGACGAAGGTCGTGGTGAAGGGCCCGCAATCGACGGTGCCACCGATATTGCCCGGATTGATCTTGTCGCCGCTGACACCCTGGCCGACGAGATACATGCATATCTCGAAATTGGCGACCAGCATGGCGCCGCTCTTCTTCAGCACCTCGACGGCGCCGCTGACATGGTCGTTGTGGCCGTGGGTCAGCAGGACATGGGTCACGCCTTCCGCCGGACCTTCCCAGCCGCCCGTCCAGGACGGGTTTCCGATAAGGTAGGGGTCGATGAGAATGGCGGCGTCCTTGGTCTCTACGCGGAATGCCGAATGTCCGTACCAGGTCAGTTTCATGAATGCTTCCTCGATTTTTCCGTTGCCGAAGGATAGAACGCCGACGGCAAATTGAAAGTGGCACAGCGCTTCCCAACGTCAAAAGGATGTGTGACGCCTTGAGCAGTTCCAGGAAAAGTGCGTTCGGTTTTCCGTCCGGAACTGCGTAAAAACAAAGAGATAGGGCATTTCACCGTTTCTGCGAGACGGCGAAATGCCCAGATGTCAGAGGACGCCGTTGGGCATTATTTCAATCGAGGAACTACCGGAGCGGCTTGCCGGCGGCAGGACACTCGCCGGGCTCGATCTCGGCGACAAGACGATCGGCGTGGCGGTCTCCGATCGTGGGCTGTCCTTCGCCCATCCGCGCCCGGTCATCCTGCGCAAGAAGTTTTCGCTTGATGCCGCCCGGTTGCTCGCTCAGTTCGACAGGGACGATGTCGGCGCGATCGTGCTCGGCCTGCCCGTCAACATGGACGGCTCGGAAGGGCCCCGGGCTCAGAAATCCCGCGCTTTCGCCCGCAATATGGCACCGCTTTCCGACCTGCCCTTCGTGCTATGGGACGAACGGTTGTCGACGGTGGCAGCGGAGCGCACGCTGATAGAGATGGATTTCTCTCGCAGGAAGCGCGCCGAAAAGATCGATTCGGCCGCCGCCGCCTTTATTCTGCAGGGAGCGTTGGATCGGCTTCAGTCGCTTGGCCGAGACCACCCTCGCTGACAGCGCCTTGCCGGCGCTGCCTTATCCATTCGGCGATGTTGCGCCGGCGGCGGAAGGCCCAAAGCCCCATGAGCAGGAAAAAGTCGAAAATGCAGGTCCGCGCCACCATGCCCGGGATGATAGCCGGATCGATGCCGAGCATCTGGCCATAGAGCTGGAAGACGAAATCGTGCAACTGGCGGCTCAGCATCACATAGCCGAAATTCATGTCGTTGAGCGACAGGAAGAACCATCCCCAGAAGATCGCCATCGGAGCGGCCCAGAGTGCGAACAGCGTGCGCATCAGCGGCTGCCTCCAGGCTTGTTTTCCGCACGGCCGGATATGCGGTAAAGGAGATAGCTGTGCGCGGCGCCCATTGCCATCCGCGCGGCGGCGCGCACATCCCCCTCGGGCAAGGTCGTCGCGGCAAAGCTGGACCGGCGTTCGGCCTGCACCGCGACATAGGAGGCAAGCAGCGCCGTCATCTGTATGCCGACGATCACGAACAGGCCGTCGATGCCTTGCGCCACGCCGCCGATGAGAATCAACGACAGCAGGGACGATGCGAAGATGAAAGCGACCCGTACAACGCTCTCACCCGCGTCCGGCCTCGACGCGCCGTTGAGCAGCGTTTCGACAAAGGCCCAGCAGAACAACACCGCGACGGTCAGGAGCGCAATCGAAAGCGGCGCGACCACGGCAACATTTTCAAGCTGCGGAAACCGGCTGCCCTGGATTGAGAGAACAAGCACGCCAAGCGCGGTCGCGATGCCGCGGCTGCCGTCCATGCAGATATAGGCAAGCAGG
>JAFKFE010000825.1 GCA_017308345.1 Alphaproteobacteria bacterium
TCCGGCTCCTCGTGCTGGGTGACGGTCCGATGACCGAGACGTTTCACGATGCTGCCCGTGCCGCCGGCATCGCCGACCGCCTCCATCATCTGCCCTGCCTCGACCGCGCGGCGATGCCGCGGTTCTACGCCGCCTGCAGCATCCTTGTTCTGTCTTAGCGCATCGAGGGCGCGCCGCTCGCGATGCTCGAGGCGCTGGCCATGGGTTGTCCGGTGGCGGCCACCGATGTCGGCGATGCGGCGCTCGTCATCCGTGAAGGCATAAACGGTTTCATCGTTCCGGTCGCGGTTCCGGAAGCGCTCACGCCGCGCATCGCCAAGCTGGTCGTTGACGAGGCCGCTCTCGAGCGGATGCGCCCGGCCGCCCGACGGGCTGTCATCGACAACGGACGCTCGGCCGACGCCATGCTGGCCGCCTATAGGACATTGATACGACCGATCCGGGAAATCCCCGGGTGACGTCGCAGGCAGCGGCGACCGCGATCGCCGCGCGCTTCAATCCGCCGCCGGCAGCCGGCGCATGGTGAACTCGATCACATCGCCTGGACGTTCGAACCAGCTTTCGATCTCGGTCCAGTAGGCCTGCTTCGGGAAGCGCTCGAACCATTCCTTCGCCTTGAGGCGCGCGGCCGGCCGCGGCAACACGAAGGTCTCGCGCAGGAATCCATCGCGCGGCTGGTTTGCACGCTCGGCCCGCGAGCGTTCCAACCTCTTCTTCAAGCCATCCAGCGGCGGTCTCGCCGGGGTGCGCACGAAGGAACTCCTCTGCACCTTGGTTAGACGGGACTTGACCCTTGCCCTCAAGAGATTAGGGATCGCGCGCAGAAAAAACGAGTCCTTTGTCGGCCGCGACTGGAGACAGCATTTGGAACGACCCGAAATACCGGCGGGCCTGCCGGCCGATATCGAGCAGAAGAAGATGAAGGCCCGCCTCTGGTTCGAGGCTTTGCGCGAGCGCATCTGCGCCACCTTCGAGCAGATCGAGCAGGAACTGACCGGGCCGCTGTCCTCATGGTCGCCCGGCCATTTCGAGAAGACCCCTTGGGAGCGCGACGAAGGCAAGGGGGGCGGCGGCACCATGTCGATGATGCGCGGTCGCGTCTTCGAGAAGGTGGGCGTGCACACTTCGACCGTCCATGGCGAATTCTCGCCCGAGTTCAGGAAGCAGATTCCCGGCGCCGAGGAAGACCCCCGCTTCTGGGCGAGCGGCATCTCGCTGATCGCGCACCCCTGGAACCCCAATGTGCCGGCCGTGCACATGAACACGCGCATGGTGGTCACCACGCGCCATTGGTTCGGTGGCGGCGCCGACCTGACGCCGGTGCTCGACCGCCGCCGCACCCAGGACGACCCCGACACGATCGCCTTCCATCGCGCCATGCGGTTCGCCTGCGAGAAGAACGCGGCGATCGCCGACTATCCCAAGTTCAAGGCCTGGTGCGACGAGTATTTCTTCCTGCCGCACCGCAATGAGCCGCGCGGCATCGGCGGCATCTTCTTCGACTGGCTGCATTCGGGCGAGGACAAGGGGGGCTGGGACGCCGATCTCAATTTCGTCCAGGATGTCGGACGCTCCTTCCTCGTCGTCTACGCCCATCTTGTGCGGGGCAACTTCGGCCAGGACTGGACCGATGGCGAGCGCGACGAACAGCTCATCCGGCGCGGCCGCTACGTCGAGTTCAACTTGCTTCACGATCGCGGCACCATCTTCGGCCTGAAGACCGGCGGCAATGTCGACTCGATCCTTTCCAGCATGCCGCCCGAGGTAAAATGGCCGTAACGATCCGGTGAGCGCTGCCTCGGCCGCATTGCCGTCTCATTCGCCCGATCTTGGCCGGCAATGTGGCGGCGACGATATCTTTTTCGTCTAATATCCTTTTGAAAGAATTGATTTATTTAAGGTCACCGGGTCGGGAAGCGCCGGAGGCGGAAGTGGAGGCCACAGGTCTTCTACCGGCCGTGTCTCGACGCGACTTGACGGCCCTGATCAAGAGGGCGCCTTGCCAAAGGGCGCCCGCATTCTCAGGAGAGCATGCCATGCGCAAGCTTATCGTGACGGCGGCAGCCGCCGCCTTTCTCGCCTCCGGTGGCGCCGCGTTCGCGGCGGTCAAGCACACCACGGGCACGGTCAAGAGCTTTGACGGAACGGCCATGAGCCTTGTTCTGGACGATGGGTCGACCTTCACGCTGTCGAAGGCCTTCAAGAACCCCGGCATTCAGGCCGGTGAGAAGGTCCGCGTATCCTGGGACATGAGCGGCAAGAACAAGATCGCCGAGACCGTCAAGATCATGAAATAGCGGCTGGCCCCGGCATCGCAGGCTCAGGCGGCACGAAAGGCGGAGCACCGGTGCTCCGCCTTTCGGTTTTGCACCTTTGCCGCGCCAACCGCCCTCGGCCACTCTTCATGCAACCGAAAACGGCGGCATGTGTTATTGATATCCATCCGGGCAATCCCGCGAAACCGCGCGGCGGCTTCCAACGGGATTGCACAAGAACAAACGACTGGAGCGGCCGGGCTGGTCGGCTCCGGAGCGAGGAAAGGAAAATCCCCATGAAGGAATTTCAATGCGGATCGCTGGTTCCCGGCTGTGACTGGCACACCCGTGCCGAGGAGGAGGCGGAGGTGATGCGCCGTGCCGTCGAGCATATG
>JAFKFE010000826.1 GCA_017308345.1 Alphaproteobacteria bacterium
CGGCGGCAACCACGACATCTCCCGGGACCTGGAGAAGAAGGGCGCGCTCGACATCTTCGAGCTGATCGTCTCGAGCCAGCCCAACATCAGGGTGATCCGCCACGATCATCCCCAGGAGAACTTCTCCCGAGGCGGAAAGCGGGTGGGCTTCTTCCCGTTCCACCCGACCAAACCGGCGGCCGAACTCGTCACCGAGAAGGTCGACATCGCCTTCGGCCACTGGGACACGCTGTTCGGCGAGAACAACATGATCCCGACGAAGGAGCTAGCCGCAGCCGGCTGCGAGATCGCCTACACAGGCCACGTCCACCTGCCGGACGAGTTCACCCGCGACGGCGTCAAGGTCGTTCAGGTCGGCTCGATGCAGCCCTACGCCCACGGCGAGGACAACGGCGAGATGTACGTCACGCTGTATCTCGACGAGTTGCAGGGCGAGGACCTCTCCGACAAATGCGTCAGGCTCCGCCTCAACCCAGGCGAGAAGCTCACGGACGAACTGGATTGCCTGCAGCTCACCATCCAGCGCGTCGGAGCCAATGACGAGAACACCGACGAGGTGACGCTCGGCGACTTCGACCTGATGGCCCTGTTCGCCCAGGCGTTCGAGGAAGCCGGCGTGCCCGACGACGTCAGGAACGAGATCGTCACCCGGTACCAGGAGGCGCGCGTTGCCGAATAGCATTCAGATCCTCAAGGCCATGAACGAATGGCTGACCACCGAGGGCCTCCACCCGGCCGAAATCGGCATGATCGAGGAGATGAAGCGCGCCGGCGGGCACGGGTGGGCCCACCTCAAGGATGCGGCCCGCACGTTCGCCGAGGTCATGCCCGACATCGTCAAGAGCGCCGTCGCCAAGGCGCGATCCCAAGGAAAATGCAAGGAGTGGCCCAGTGCTTAATCGCCTGATCTATAGTGTTACCTTCCCCTCGACAGGCCGCACCCTGTCGGGGGATTTCTCTTTTCAGGAAGGCTTCGGCGCCATCACCGGCCCGAACGAGGCCGGCAAGTCCGTCATCCTGGAAATGATCCGCTACTCGCTCTTCGGGTCCCGGGCGCTCCGGGGCAAGGCCGACGACTACAAGAACCTGAAGGTCGAACTGTCGTTCACGGCCAAAGGCGAAACCTACACCACGAAGCGGACCATCACCACCGCCAAGATCTTCCGCGACGAGACCGAGATCGCCAACGGCCAGAAGGGTGTCAATACGAAGGTCACCGAAATCCTGGGCTTCGGCCTGGAGGTCTTCGACACCGCCTGCGTTGCCAACCAGGGAGACATCGAGAAGCTCGGCGCCATGCTGCCTTCCGAGCGCAAGCAGATGGTGGACTCGGTCATCGGCATGTCGGCGATCGACGACATCGCGAACTGGTGTGGCAAGGAGGCCAACAGCCTGGCCTCGCTGATCTCCGGCATGGAGGAAGGCCTGGTCAAGCCGGTGAAGCCGGAGCTGCCGGAGGGATACATCGAGAGCGGCGAGCTTGTGGATCAGATAGCCGATTTCCGCGAGCTGAACGACGAGCGGAACCAGATCCTGGGCCGCGTCAGCCAGACCCGCATGGCTAAGCCCGTCGAGCCGGAAGCGCCCGCACGGCTGGTGTCCGAGGAGGACGTGGAGAAGGCTCGCGCCTACGAGCAGGCCCAGGCCGATCTCAAGCGCTTGCCGGCGCCGCCCCCGGAGTTCTCCGAGGAAGGTATCGACGACTGGGAGCTGCGCGAGAAGATCGTCCGCAACTACGCCATGTCGATGACGGCCGAGCAGGTTGCCAAGGCCGACGCCGACGCCGAACTGGCCAGGAAGTTCGACCGCCTCGACCACCTGGACAGGCAGCTCAAAGACTTGGGGGCGGTTGGCTTCCATACCTGTCCACACTGCACCGGCACCTGGCCGATCGAGCAGGACCGGATCAACAAGGTCGAGTCCGACCGTCTGACCCTAAGGGTCGAGCTGAACGGCCTGGAGCGGCCGAGCAAGCCCGACATGGTCAATGTCGACGTGGCCCGTCGCCAGCTGCAGGCGTTCGAGAAGGTCCGGGATGATTGGGAACGCGTCAAGGACACGCCCCAGCCCGTCCACACGCGCCAGCAGGTGGCGGAGTTCAAGGTCGCTCTCGCCGCCCAGGCGCGTCGTGCAGAGCTCGAGGCCGTAGAGCCGGCCTCTGGGACCAGCAAGGAGCTCAACGCGCTCTGGCGGGACCGCCTGGCCTACGAGCACGACCTTGCGAGCTACGAGGCTCGCCTGGCCGAGTGGGACAAGCAGGAGCAGGCCTACGCCGAGGACCAGGGCAGGCTTGCCGAGCTCTCCGAGGTGCCTGCCGAACTGGAGAAGCTGGAGAAGGCCTACGACGCGGCCAAGATCTACGAGGACCGCCTCGCCACCTACAAGCGAGACCAGAAGGTATACGGCGAGCGCCAGAAGGAGATCAAGGCCAGGAGGGAGCGTGAGGCCGGATGGCGCAAGGGCCGCGAGGCGATGACCATCCTGCGTCGGCTCGTTAAACAGCACCTGATCCCGTCGCTGAACAAGGTGGCCAGCCACTATGTTTCAAAGATGACCGGCGGGCAGCGCAATGTGATCGAGGTCAACGAGGACTTCGAGATCACCGGCTACGACCCTCACCCGGCCATCAAGGCGCCGGTGGCGGT
>JAFKFE010000827.1 GCA_017308345.1 Alphaproteobacteria bacterium
GTCGCGGCCGCGCGCCATCAGGAACTCGGCCTCCTCGGCGCTATCGGTAACATGGTCGAAACGGTAGTAGCGGGTCGTCTGCAGGGCGGAGACCATGGCGCGCGTGTACGGGTCGTTGCTCATCGCCACGAGCGCCGTCGGCAGGCTCTTGGGATCGCTGTTGATGGCGAAGCCGAACAGCACCAGCTGCATCAGCGGAACGCCGAGCATCATGGCGAAGGTGACGCGGTCGCGCCGCATCTGGATGAACTCCTTGATCAGCAGCGCGCCGAGCCTGGCGAAGGAGAAGACCGCGTTCATGCCATGTTGTCCTTCGAGCCGGACATGAACTGGATGAACACGTCCTCGAGGCTGGTCTCGCCGGGCTCCACCGTGACGCCCTCATGCTCCTTCTCGACATCGGCGAGAGCCGTTTCGAGCGCCTCCCTATCGGAGCCAACGACATGCAGCGTGGCGCCGAACGGCGCCACCTGATCGACGCCGGGACGGCCCCGCAACGCCACGGCCACTTGGTCGAGCCGCGGCCCTTGCAGCACGAAGGTGGTCAGCCCGGCATTCCTCACCACCTCGTCCACCGTGCCGGTGGCGAGCATCCTGCCGTAGGAAATGTAGCTGATGCGGTGGCAGCGCTCGGCCTCATCCATGTAGTGGGTGGAGACCAGCACCGTCAGCCCGCCGCCGGCCAGCCGGTGGATCTCGTCCCAGAACTCGCGCCGCGCCTTCGGATCGACGCCGGCCGTCGGCTCGTCGAGCAGAAGCAGCTTCGGCTTGTGCATGATGCAGGCGGCTAAAGCCAGCCGCTGCTTCCAGCCGCCGGAAAGCGTGCCCGCCAGCTGGTTGCGCCGGCTCGTCAGGCCGAGCTCTTCCAGTGTCCTCGCGACATAGTGCTCGACCGGCTTCAGCCGGTAGAGCCGCGCCACGAATTCGAGATTCTCGCCGATCGTCAGATCCTCGTAGAACGAGAATTTCTGCGTCATGTAGCCGACTTCGCGCTTGATCTTGAGCGCGTCGGTGCGGATGTCGAAGCCAAGCACCGTGCCGTCGCCCTCATCCGCCGTCAAAAGCCCGCACATGATGCGGATGGTCGTCGTCTTGCCCGAGCCGTTCGGCCCGAGGAAGCCGACGATCTCGCCTTCGGCCACCGTCATCGTCACATGGTCGACGACGGTCTTGCCGCCGAAGCGCTTGACCAGGCCACGAACGTCGATGGCGTTCATTGCCCGAGATCCGCGAGATCGACATCGACGATCTGGCCGGGCTGCAGGGGCCCGGCATCGCCGTCCGGCCGCGCCTCGACGAGATAGACCAGCTTCTGCCGGTTCTCCAGCGAGTAGATCACCGGCGGCGTGAACTCCGGATCGGGCGAGACATAGCTGACGCGCGCCTTCAGCCCCGCCCCGCAGCCGTCGCAGTGGACGTTGAGCTCGGTTCCGACCTTGACCGACGAGAACGCGCTTTCGGGCACATAGACGCTGAGCTTCACGGCGCCGTCCGGCAGCATCGAGATCACCGGCGCGGTCGGCCCGGCCGTGTCGCCGGGATTGCGGATGACGTCGTTGACGCGGCCGGGCGAGGGCGCCGTCAGCACCCGCTTCGACAGCCGCCATTCGGCCTGCTCCAGGGCCGACTGGGCCTGCTTGACCTGGTTGTCGGCTGCCTTGATGGCCTCGGGCCGCGCCGGCAGATTGCCGACGGCGAGGTTGGCCTCCGACTGGCCGACCTGGGCATTGGCCGTCTCCAGCGAGGCTGAGGCCGTGTCGTAATCGGCCTGCGTGCCGGTGCCGCGCTTGTAGAGGTCGCTCGCGCGGTCGTATTTGCGCTTGGCGTCGGCGGCTTGCGCCTTGGCCATGTCGACCTCGGCCTTGAGCACGGCGATCTCCTCGGGACGCTTGCCGACCTGCAGGTCGGCTAGCTGCGCCTGTGCCTGCGCCAGCGCGGCTTCAGCCTGCGCCACCGCGATCCTGGCGTCGGCATCCTCGAGCGTGGCCACCGCCGTGCCGCTCTCGACGCGGTCGCCGCGCCTGACCGTCACCGTCGCCACCTGGGCCACCTCGATCGGCGCCATCAGCACATATTCGCCTTCGACATAGCCGACGGCCAAGGGCGCGGCCGGCGCGCAGGCGCCGAACAGTTGGGCCGCGAGCGGCAGCGAACAGAGAAAGCTCATGATTTGCCCTTCTTGCCGCCGGCCGGTCCGCGCGCCGCCAGCATTGCCCTGAGGTTGTCGGTTATGGCCGCCACCACCTTGGCGGCCTCTTCATTGCCGATCTCGCGCCAGCCCATCCGGCGCATCACCGCCTCGCGGCCGATGCGGAAATAGATGACCTGGCCGATCATGGTGAAGACGGTGAGCCGGGTTGCCTCGCTCTCGGCCGCCTCGCCGGTCGCCTGCTCCCAGATCTGGCACAGCCGCCGGTGCGTCGGCTCGAACACGCCGGCATAGATACGGTCGAGCGCGGCGGTCGGGTGCGAGAGCTCGCGAAGCACGAATTGCACGATCTCGCCGGCCTGCGGACTGACGACGACAAAGCCCACCATCCGTTCCAGCGCGGCGAAAAGCTGGGCCCGGGCCGCTTCCGGGGTGAGGGTCCCGCCCACCTGGACGCCGCCCAGCGCCTGGCCGGCAATCCCCTGTATGGTATC
>JAFKFE010000828.1 GCA_017308345.1 Alphaproteobacteria bacterium
CCCCAAGCGAAAAGCAGATGTCGTCGCAATGGGGAGCAAGGTAGAGATCATGCGCCGAAGCCTCGGCGAGGCCGGCCGGAGCAGGGCGCCCGCGCGAGGCGAAATCCTGCGCGGTCAGGCTCAGACCTTGCAGGGCCTTCAGGCCAAGGGACGCCAGGGCGTAGCAATTCATGCCGCTGCGATCCGCTCGGCCGTTGAAGAAATCAGGGTCGAAAGCATTCTCCTGCAGACCAAAGCCTTGCCTTGCAAGGACTTTCTTTGGGAGGATCGCGGAAATGCGGGCTCGTGCAGCCTTGCCGCGTCGACTTGTCTTCAGGCGGATTGCGTTCATTCCGCCTGTCCTGAAAAGGCGACAGCCACAGAGGATCAGCGCTCAACCAGCAGCCGCCTCGCTCCCGACCCTTGGGCGCTCAGCCGGTCTTCCTTGTTCCGCAGCGGGCACTTGTCGATCGACATGCAGCCGCAGCCGATGCAATCGGTCAGGCCGTCGCGCAATTTCCTGAGCTGGCTGATCTTCTGGTCGAGTTCGTCGCGCCAGGCTGTTGAGAGCAGGTTCCAGTCCTCGCGGGTCGGCGTCCTCTCTTCAGGCAGGGACTGGAAAGCCCGGGCGATGCCGGCAAGCGGGATGCCGACTTCCTGGGCGACACGGATGATCGCCACGCGCCGCAGCACGTCGCGGCTGTAGCGGCGCTGGTTGCCCGACGTGCGATGGCTGCGGATCAGGCCGCGCGCCTCATAAAAATGCAGCGCCGATACCGCAACGCCGCTGCGCACCGCCACCTGGCCGACCGTCAATTCCCTCACCGGAGCCATTCTCGAATTCCTGCTTGACCTCAAGTTAGGTTGAGCTTGTAGCGAAAGGGCGAAGATATGGCAAACGCAGGAGAAGGCGATGTGCGCCTGGGCGAGAATGACGGAGGAAGAGACGGCGGTTCGGTACGGCGAGCAAGCGCAAGGGGGCCTATCCGAGCTGGCGGAGCGCTTCGCCCGCGATCATGGCGACGGACAGAGCGACGTTGATGCTGCGCGCGCCCGGCCGCATCGGGATGGTCAGTCGCGCGTCCGCCGCCTGATGAACCTCGTCCGGCACGCCGGCGGATTCGCGGCCGAAGAGGAGGATGTCGCCGGCGGCGAAGGCGAAGCCGGTATAGGCGGCCGTGGCCTTGGTGGTGAGCAGCACCAGGCGGCGCCCATGCGCCTTCCGCCATTCCTCGAAGGCGTGCCAGTCGGCATGGCGGGAGAGCGCCGCCATTTCGAGGTAGTCCATGCCGGCCCGTTTCAGCGCCCGATCGGAGAGCGGGAAGCCGGCCGGCTCGATGATGTCGACGCCGATGTCGAGGCAGGCGGCGAAGCGCAGGATTGTCCCGGTGTTGCCGGCGATGTCCGGCTGGTAGAGCGCGATGCGGAGACGATCGTTCATTTCCGCGTCCTGCTAATAAGTGGCAGATCGGCCACAGGCGCCTCCGGCTTTCGGCGATTTCTGGACTGGCGGGTGGCCATTTTCTGCGAAGTCGAGTATACGCCCACCATCGTCAACCCGAACCGAATGGAGGGGAACACATGATGACCATGCACATCCAGCTCCCATCCGGGGCTCACGTTTGCCCGCCGGCGGTTTCGGTACGACGATTCTCCTGACACTTTAAGTCCTCATCGCACCGATTCCCGCCGAACCCAATTTTCGGCCTTCGAAGGAATCTTGCGATGTTTTTCAAACTGCCAAAGGGGCGCCACGCCCCGAGTGAACGTGTCAGGACCGACGCCAGTCGTGTCCCAGCCGACGTTTGTCGGCCCGTCGCGGCCGATTCGATCCGCGCCTTCGGCCGAATGCCGCCGGTCGAGCCCGCATCACCCTTTTTAACGCATTTGCATATGGAGGACGGACCAATGTTCGATCCCTACAAAATACCGGGGTCAAGAAGCCTGCATGAACGCAAGGTGGCGACCTGGGCGCTGCTGATCGGCGAGACCTATTCGTCGGCGGTGCATGCCGAGGAACGGCGAAAGCCGCATCGCGGCATGCTGCCGGACGTCGATTTCTCACGCGCGGTGCCCGACCACAGCCGGCCCACGCTGGTGCGGCGGATCATTCGCCTGATCCGGCCTGGCGACAAGAGCCGGGCAGGCTCCGGCCTTTCGTCGGGAAATTCGGAACCGTCCGGGTCGGCAAACGAGCCTGTCGGCGAAATGCCGGCGAAACCCTATATTGCGCGAAGCAGGGCCGGCGATACGGGTGATTCCGTATCGCCGGCCCGCAATGCTGCGCGGCCGCAAAGGCTAAAGCAGGTCGCGTGAGAAAGGATTTCACGCGACCTGCTTTAAGTTTTTGATTTTAAGCATGTCTTTGTCCCGAAACCGGGCCCACTTTCGGGAGACATGCTTTAGCCCACCAATCCCGCGCCGCGTGAGCGCATAGATAAGTCGAGTGCCTGCAATGTTCCGCTGGTTTGAAAACAGGCTCGATCCGTTCCCGGCCGCGGAGCCGGTCGAGCCGGTCCAGCACCAGCCGTACCGGGTCGCCGTCGTCCACCCGCATCACGGTCGCCCCCGCGCCGGACAGCGCCCGGCGCATCGTGCGGAACTGCTCGTGGTACTGCCGCGTCAGGTTGTCGAGCACGATCTTGCTGACCCGCTTGTGGC
>JAFKFE010000829.1 GCA_017308345.1 Alphaproteobacteria bacterium
ACATCGGGATGCGCCTTCTCGATTTCGTCGAACAGCACGACCTGATAGGGCCGGCGCCGCACCGCTTCGGTCAGCGCGCCGCCTTCCTCATAGCCGACATAGCCGGGAGGCGCGCCGATCAGCCGGGCGACGGAGTGCTTCTCCATGAACTCCGACATGTCGATGCGCACCAGCGCCGTCTCGTCGTCGAACAGGAAGCTCGCCAGAGCCTTGGTGAGCTCGGTCTTGCCGACGCCGGTCGGCCCGAGGAACATGAACGAGCCGATCGGCCGGTTCGGATCCTGCAGCCCGGCGCGCGCGCGCCGCACCGCCTTGGACACCGCCTGCACGGCTTCGCCCTGGCCGACGACGCGCTTGCCGATCTCGTCTTCCATGCGCAACAGCTTCTCGCGCTGGCCCTCCAGCATCTTGTCGACCGGGATGCCGGTCCAGCGCGACACGACATGCGCGACATGGTCGGGCGTGACCACCTCTTCCACCATGCCGGTCTTGCCGTCCTGCGCTTCGGCTTCCTTGAGCTTCTTCTCCAGCTCCGGGATCTTGCCATAGGCAAGCTCGCCGGCGCGCTGGAACTCGCCCTTGCGCTGCGCGATCGCCAGTTCGTTGCGCGTCTCGTCGAGCTGCTTCTTCAGGTCGGCGGCAAGGCCGAGCTTCTGCTTTTCGGCCTGCCACTTCGTGGTCAGCCCGGTCGATTCCTCCTCGAGGCCGGCGAGTTCCTTCTCCAGCCGGGCAAGCCGGTCCTTCGAGGCCTCGTCCTTCTCGACCTTCAGCGCCTCGCGCTCGATCTTCAGCTGCATGATGCGGCGGTCGATCTCGTCCAGCGCCTCGGGCTTGGAATCGACCTGCATGCGCAGCCGCGAGGCCGCCTCGTCGACCAGGTCGATCGCCTTGTCCGGCAGGAAACGGTCGGCGATGTAGCGGTTGGAAAGCGTCGCCGCCGACACCAGCGCGGAATCGGAGATGCGCACCTTGTGGTGCTGCTCATACTTCTCCTTCAGGCCGCGCAGGATCGAAACCGTGTCTTCCACCGTCGGCTCGTCAACGAAGACGGGCTGGAAACGGCGGGCAAGTGCCGGATCCTTTTCGACATGCTTGCGGTATTCGTCGAGCGTGGTCGCGCCGACGCAATGCAGCTCGCCGCGCGCCAGCGCGGGCTTCAGAAGGTTCGACGCATCCATCGCGCCGTCCGCCTTGCCGGCGCCGACCAGCGTGTGCATCTCGTCGATGAACAGGATGATGTTGCCGTTGGCCGAGGTGACTTCGTTGAGCACGGCCTTCAGCCGCTCCTCGAACTCGCCGCGATATTTTGCGCCGGCAATCAGCGCGCCCATGTCGAGCGCCATCAATTGCTTGTCCTTCAGCGATTCCGGTACGTCGCCATTGACGATGCGCAGCGCCAGGCCCTCGGCGATCGCCGTCTTGCCAACGCCCGGCTCGCCGATCAGCACCGGGTTGTTCTTGGTGCGCCGCGACAGCACCTGGATGGTGCGGCGGATCTCGTCGTCGCGGCCGATGACCGGATCGAGCTTGCCCGCGCGGGCGTCAGCCGTGAGGTCTCGCGCGTACTTCTTCAGCGCGTCATAGCCCTGCTCGGCGCTTGCCGAGTCGGCGGTGCGGCCCTTGCGGATGTCGTTGATGGCCTGGTTGAGCGCCTGCGCGGTGACGCCCGCCTTGGACAGGATATCGGCGGTCTTGGCCGACTTCTCCATGACAAGCGCCTGCAGCAGCCGCTCGACGGTGACGAAGCTGTCGCCGGCCTTCTTGGCCAGGTCCTCGGCGGTGGAAAACACCTTGGCGAGCGGCTGGGCAAGATAGAGCTGGCCGTTGCCGCCCTCTACCTTGGGCATGGCTTCGAGCGCCGCCTCGACGCCGAGCTTGGCGTCGCGGGCATTGCCGCCGGCGCGCTCGATCAGGGATGCGGCAAGGCCCTCGTCATCGTCGACGAGCACCTTGAGCATATGTTCAGGCGTGAATTGCTGGTGGTTGCGCGAGAGCGCCATGGTCTGCGCGGACTGGATGAAGCCGCGCACGCGCTCCGAGTATTTTTCAAGATTCATTCCCTGTCTCCTTCCATCACCGGCCCGCTTTGCGGCACCGGATCAGATTGCGGTGACGGGCCCGCCCATAGGAGCCGAGCCCTGTTCAGCCGAGATATGGTGTATGGGCCGCGGTCCCTCAAGACGCCTTGATGTCGATCAAAGCAGAATATTCCGGCTACGCACGAACGAAAACGGCGGAGATTGCTCTCCGCCGTCTGCAATGCCCTGGAATGGTGTTTAGATCAGTTGTTCGCGTCGGCGGCCACGGGCTCGCCGGGCGCCTCGCTGGCAACCGGCGCCGGTTCGCGAGCGGCAGGCTCGCCCGCCGGGTTCGCCTCCTGGACGGGCTTGGGCGCGACGGCATCGCCGACGGTCGCCGCGTTGCGCTCCTCGCCCGAATTTTCGGAGCCTGAATTTTCGGGGCTCACGCCCTCCGGCTGCCCGCCATTGGTTGCCTGATCCGCGTAGCCGCCGCGCGGGCGGCGCGGACGCCGCGGCCGGCGACCGCCATTTTCCATGGCGGCTTCATTGAGCTCGGCCTGGGCGGCGAGCGCGGCCGGCGAGAAACTGTCGAACTGGGGCGCCTGCTCGGCCTGGGGC
>JAFKFE010000712.1 GCA_017308345.1 Alphaproteobacteria bacterium
GGATCCGCGCATCGCCCGACTGGTCGCCACTCTCTCGCCCAACCCGGCCTACGCGCTTGACCGCGCCTGGGATTTCATTGCCTGGAACGACGAGGCGGCGGACCTGTTCGGCGGCTTCGACCGGGAGGAGCCGACGAAGCGCAACCTGCTCAAACGGCTCTTCCTCGATCCGGCGTGTCGCGCGTTGTTCGTCGACTGGGAGGTCACGGCCCGCTCGGCGATCGCGCAGTTCCGCGCGTCGACCGTCGGTTACGCGTCGGCTGCCGACATCCGTGCCGTGGTCGATCCGCTCAAGGCGCTAAGTCCTGACTTCGCGCGCCAGTGGGCGCGGATGCGGGTGGAAGAAGCGCCGATCTGGTCGAAGCGGCTGGTCCGCCCCGGCGGCGAGGTCGTGATCCATGATTACTTCATGCTGACGCCCGCGGGAGCAGGCAAGGATCTGACGATCAGCCTTTACGTGGCGAAAACGCCGTAAAGCTCCCCTTACCTGCCTGGGGCAGATGCGGGAGAACGACGCACCACCCCGACTTTCGCCGCAATCGACCCGCGCCACCTTTTCGGGCAATCTCCGGCAGCGGCGATCATAGCGAGATGATTTGCCGCCGAGGGAGGATTGCCATGACCGATACGCCAGCGGCGCCGCCGCGCTATGAGGATGCCGTCGAAGGCTTCCGCATCGAGGACGAGATCGCGCGTCTTCACGGCGATCCGGCCACCGGCATCAACGCCTATGTCGAATGCTGCGGCCGCTACACGGGCCAGAACCGGTTGGCGCTGCGCGCGATCTCGGCCGCCGGAGACTTGCGCGAATATTCCTTCGACGATCTCGCCGACATGTCGGGCCGCGTCGGCAATCTGCTCAAGGATCTCGGCGTCCGTCCCGGCGACGTGGTGGCCGGCATGCTGCCGCGCATTCCCGAGCTGGTGGCGCTGATTCTCGGCACATGGCGCGTCGGCGCGGTCTATCAGCCGCTGTTCACCGCTTTCGGGCCGAAGGCGGTCGAGCATCGCCTGAGCTACAGCAAGGCGAAGCTGGTGGTTACCAACCCCGCCAATCGCGGCAAGCTCGACGAGGTGGAGAATCATCCGCGCATCGCGACCATCCTTGGCACCGGCGACGCCTTGCCCGCTGGCGACATCGACTTCCGCGCGGCGATCGCGGCCGCCTCCCCCGACTGCGAGCCGGTGATGCGCAAGGGCTCGGACCTGTTCATGATGATGTCGACCTCCGGCACGACCGGGCACCCTAAAGGCGTGCCGGTGCCGCTCAGCGCCTTGCTGGCCTTCGGAGCCTATATGCGCGACGCGATCGGCTTGCTGCCCGGCGACATCTTCTGGAACATCGCCGATCCAGGCTGGGCCTACGGGCTCTACTACGCCATCACCGGGCCTTTGCAACTCGGCATGGCCACGACCTTCTACGAAGGCGCCTTCAACGCCAGGAGCACCTACGACATCATCGAGCGACTGGGCGTCACCAGCCTTGCCGGCTCGCCGACGGCCTATCGCCTGCTGATGGCGGAAGGCGCGGAAGCCGCGGCGCGCGTCAAGGGCAGGCTGCGCGTGGTGAGCAGCGCCGGCGAGCCGCTCAACCCGGAAGTGATCCGCTGGTTCGACGCCAATCTCGCGGCCCCCATCCACGACCATTACGGCCAGACCGAGAACGGCATGATGGTCAACAACCACCATGGACTTGCCCATCTTGTGCGGGCGGGCTCGGCCGGTTTCGCCATGCCTGGCTACCGCATGGTGGTGCTGGACGATGAAGGCAACGAGCTCGGCCCCAACCAGCCCGGCGTGCTCGCGGTCGACATCGCCAATTCGCCGCTACGCTGGTTCAGCGGCTACCACCAGGAGGAAACGCCGGCGATCGCGGGCGGCTACTATCGCACCGGCGACACGGTGGAATATGAGCCGGACGGCTCGGTCTCCTTCATCGGCCGGGCCGACGACGTCATCACCTCCTCCGGCTACCGCATCGGGCCGTTCGATGTCGAAAGCGCGCTGATCGAGCATGCGGCGGTCAACGAGGCGGCGGTGGTCGGCGTGCCCGATCCGCAGCGCACCGAGATCGTCAAGGCCTTCGTGGTGCTGGCGCCCGCCTTCAAGGGCAGCGAGGCGCTGGCCGAGGAACTCGCCCAGCATGTGAAGAAGCGGCTGTCGGCGCATTCCTATCCGCGCGAGGTCGAGTTCGTCGCAGAGCTGCCGAAAACGCCGAGCGGCAAGATCCAGCGGTTCCTGCTGCGCAAGGCGGAGGTGGAGAAGCGCAAGGCGGAATAAAGATTTGCGCCAGCCCTGGTTTCCGCCACGCAAAAGCCGCCAAGTCGGGCGATGGCACGAAGGGCTCTTGATCGCTAATTTGGGGTTGCAGCATGCGGTTGATCTTAACGCTTCTCTTTGCACTGGCGGGCGGCACGGCGCTCGCCGCCTCGCCGGAAGACGACTATATCGCGGCGCGCGACAAGGCGATCACCGACATCACCGCGCAGGAAAGCGCCAATACGGCAATCGAAACCATCGATGCGCAGAACGAGAAGGCGCTCGCCGATCTCCAGCAGCGGCTCGCCGCCATTCTCGGCCCGCTTTCGGTCAAGGGTTTTCCCGCGACCGGCGCCAACAACATCGAAAGCCT
>JAFKFE010000713.1 GCA_017308345.1 Alphaproteobacteria bacterium
CCGAAGCCTTCACCTGCGATTCGGCTGCGGCGACATTGTTCTTGGTCTGAAAACCGTCGAACAGCGTCTGGTTGATCTGCACGCCGAAGCTGCCTGTCGTCAGCCGCCTGCTGATGCCAAATCCGTGCGTGTTGGTGTAGTCGATGCTGGCTGAGCCGTTGATGGTCGGGCGCCAGCCCGACTTGGCGATGGCCACGCCTTCATCGGTGACGCGCACGCCGGCGCGCGCCGCGTTGAGCTGCGAATTGTACTGGTAGGCCTTGGCGAGAGCGCCCGTAATGGTTTCGGCGGAAGCGGCCAGCGGCGACAGCGCCGTGGCGGAAACAAGGATAGCTGCTAGAACACTCTTGCGTAGAGGCGGCACGTTATTTCCCTCATTCGTTTTCATGGGAACCACGCCACGACGGCCTACCCTTACGGATCGGCCGGCGCCGCGTTGTTTTATCGTTCCCCCGCTGACAGGCCCTCCGGAAAACTCCGGTTAACAAATCAGCAACGATTGTCAGGCGCAAGCGATCATGACAGCGCCTTCGCTGCAAGGCAAAAACACTCAGAATTCGAAAGCGTGGACGCGTTCGAAGCCCGGTAGTGGCTTAATTGCCGCATTAAAGGCCCGTCTTCCGGTTACAACCCCTCCGGCCTTGAAAAACAGCCGGGCCACGCCAGAGTTGCCCTGCCCTTCGACCACAACCAGCCGCCCTTCTTCCGCAAGCTGGTCGAGCAACGCTTGCGGCACTTCCTCGACGCTGCCGCCGATGAAGATGACATTATAGGGCGCTTTGGCGGCCTGCCCCTGCGCCAGCGGCCCCGTCACCACCGTGACGTTCTGGCAGCCAAGGTCGGCAAGCGTGGACTTCGCGGCCTCCGCCAGCGCGGGATCGCTTTCCAGCGCGACGACGGAACGCGCGAGCCGGGAAAGCAACGCGGCGGAATAGCCGGTGCCGCAACCGACATCGAGCACCGAATCGCCGGCGTCGATTTCAGCCAGTTGCAAAAGCTTGGCGAGCGGCGACGGCTCCATCAGGTAGCGCGCGCCACCGCCATTGACGCCATCCGAGATGCGGATGTCTTCGTCGATATAGGCCAGATCCTGCTGTCCGGCGCCGACAAAGGCCTCGCGCGGGACGGTCAGCATGGCTTCGATGAGCGGCGCGCTGGTGACGTCGGTGGTGCGGACCTGGCCGTCGACCATCTTCACGCGGCGTTCGGAGAAATCAGCGTTCATGTCCCAACAATCCGCTCCCCGCGCCAGACGCGCGGCTAGAATTTCAACCGGAACCCCGCTCCGGCGCGGTTGCGCTGGAGCCCGCAAGCATCTGGAGGCCTCGCCCGGAATCGAACCGGGGTGCAAGGATTTGCAGTCCTCTGCGTAACCACTCCGCCACGAGGCCTCGCAATGCTCCCGGCGTTCCGGCGATCTCATTATGTTGGCGCTCAAGGGTCGTCAAGCGCTCGCGCGTCATTCCCGACGCTTTCGCGCATGGCGGCGAAAGTGGTGATTACCAATCGGTTGTCGCGGGTCCGGGCATCGCGCCGGGGCAGCTGCCCGAACTCTCAGACGGGCCGGCGCCGGCGTTCCCACCAGACCACGAAACGTCGCCGGTGGCGCCGGATCATGGCGAATTCATAGGACAGCACCAGGAGACCGAGCGGAACCATCCAGAAGCCGAGAATCGGCAGAAAGCCCAGAAGCCCGCCAAGGGTAAGCAGCATGCCGATCACGATCCGCAAGCCGCGCGAGCGCGGCATGGCGAATTCACGGCCGAAGATCGAGATCTTCCGCGTCGGGGCGTCGTCGTCGTCAGTTGCCGTCATTCAAGACCAGATCCCGAAGCCATGCCAAAGGCGATACCCGACCATTTTGTTCGGTGCGGTGTGAAACCCTTCATGTGTGGGCATGCCGAAACGATGCCACAAATAGCCGCATTAAAAACTGGAGAAAAATTGCGAATTGCTGCTTTGCAAAGCGGAAAGGTGTTTGCTATAGGCTGCGCCACTCACTTCAGAGAGCCTCCGTTCCCCGGTAGCTCAGTGGTAGAGCAACCGGCTGTTAACCGGTTGGTCGCTGGTTCGAATCCGGCCCGGGGAGCCAAGTCTTTTCAAACACTTACGGCGACCGCGTTTTTGTCCGCCTTATGGCCTTGGCACGCAATAGGCACGCACTAGGCCCCCTGCCCTCCCGGGATGTAGCCAGGACAGTCGTAGTCAGCGGGATCAGCTTCGCGTTCGTCGTCAAGCTCCCGCTCGTCGTCGCCTTCTCGGTCTCCCATACCGACAACTTCGATTCCACCGGCAAGCCAGGGTTCGAGATCCGGTTCAGGCTCCACGTAGTCGAGCAACGCAATCAGCCGCTCGATTTCGTCTTCGATCGAGCGCCGCACGGTAGGGTCAGAAAGGCGAGAGGTCAGGATCATCGAGCCGCCCCTTCCTTATTCAGATGCTCCCGCAACGGCTTAAGCACGTCCTGCGCATAGATCAGGACATAAGCTATCGAAGCCATCTCCTCTGTTGAGACGTTTGTTGGGTCCGCCTCGAAAGCGTTGATAGCAAGTCGGGCAACCCGGAGCAGATCGAGCGCGCGATCGAGAACGTCGATTGGCTCATTACCGGGGTATTGGGGATGAAGGACGGG
>JAFKFE010000714.1 GCA_017308345.1 Alphaproteobacteria bacterium
GTGGCGCCGGACGATGATTCTGCCGTGCGCCGCGCGCTCGAATCGCTCGCCACCGAAGGGTACGCCGAGGCCGAGCTCGATCAGATCGGCGACATGGAGGGCGAGCCCGACGACGAGCCGCATCTGTCGGCCTATCAGGGTGCGCTGGAGGGCGAGGTCTCGATCGTCACCTTTGAAGAGCCGATCTGAAAAGCGCGGCCAGCGTCATACTTCCCCGACACGCCGGACAAACCTGCCCTGCCTGGACACCCCTTTCATTCCTTGGAGCTCCCATGACCAGCAACCCAATCAAGCTCGGCATCGTCGGCGTGGGAAAGATCGTCCGCGACCAGCATTTGCCGGCGGTCGCCAAGGACGGCAATTATCAGCTGGTCGCCGCGGCCAGCCGCCACGGCAAGGTCGACGGCATCGCAAACTACCCGACGATCGAGGCGATGCTTGCGGCCGAGCCCGGCCTCGAGGCCGTCTCGCTCTGCATGCCGCCGCAGTTCCGCTACGACGCCGCGCGCACCGCGCTGGAAGCAGGCAAGCATGTGTTCCTCGAAAAGCCGCCAGGCGCCACCGTCAGCGAGGTCGAGCACCTGAAGGCGCTGGCCGAGAAGAACGGCGTCTCGCTCTTTGCCAGTTGGCATTCGCGCTACGCGCCGGCTGTCGAAGCCGCTCGCGCTTTCCTCGCCTCGGCCAGGCTGACTTCGGCCGCCATCAACTGGAAGGAAGACGTACGCCGCTGGCATCCCAACCAGGAATGGATCTGGGAACCGGGCGGCTTCGGCGTGTTCGATCCGGGCATCAACGCGCTGTCGATCGCCACCCATATCCTGCCGCCGATGTTCATCACCTCGGCCGATCTCGATTTTCCGGAGAACCGCGCGGCGCCGGTCGCGGCGCATATCGCCTTCCGCACGTCCAACGGCTTACCGGTGACGATGGAACTCGACTGGCTGCAGACCGGCCCGCAAAGCTGGGACATCCTGGCCGAGACCGACAAGGGCAAGATGGTGCTGTCCGGCGGCGGTGCCAAGCTCGCCGTCGACGGCAAAGTCGTCCACGACGAGCCGGAAGCCGAATATCCGATGCTTTACAAGCGCTTCGCCGAGATCGTTCGCGCCGGAGCCTCGGACGTCGACCTCGCGCCGCTGCAGCATGTTGCCGATGCTTTCATGCTGGGCAAGCGCAACGTGGTCGAGGCGTTCTTCGACTGAGTTGAGACAGTCTGGCCGGTTCGACATATTGAAAGGACGGACAGCCGGCGTTTGAACCTCCCATCTTCGATGCTACCTTGCAGAAGCAAGGGAGAAGAAAATGGAACCGAGTGACATTGCGAAGCGTTCCGCCGGAAATTTCGCGATCTTCGCGGCTTGCGCCTTCGTGCTGTGGTTTTGGGCCGCGCTGATCAATTGGCTGGCGCAATTGGTGCGCCTGTCGACGCCCGATCATCTTACCAATGTGGCAACGGCTATCGCCCAATCTTCCACGCTCGAGGCAATCATCAGCATCTGGCTGCTGACCGCCGCGATCGCGATCGCCTTCCCGGCGATCTGGCGACCGCTTTCCACGACGACCATGCTTATGTTCGATGTCGGCTACGGCGTTCTCGGCGCCCTGACCGGATTCGGGCTCGCGATAGGGCTGTTCGGCGGCGGCTGGCGGATCTTCCTTTGGGCAATCGTCTACAGCGCCGTCATTGCCGGCGGCTATATGCTCGTCCGCAAATTCCTGCCCCTGTCCGAGATGCGCAGCTACGGCAACGGCCGGTGGATCCTGGCCGCTGTCCTGTTCCTGGCATCGCCACTGATATTGTTGTGGGGTTAGGCTTTACGCCAACCTTCCACGCCAGTGCCGATGGCGATCGGCCTCACTCGACGATCGCGATCGCAAATCCGTCATAGCCCTTGGCGCTGACAGTCTGGATGGCCGTGCCGTCCAATCGCTTCTCGCCGCCGATGAATAAGAACGCGGCGCGGGCGCCCTCGACATTGGCATCGCCGCTATTCTGCTTCACCACGGCGCCGTCGCGGATGACGTTGTCACAGACGATGACCGTGCCCGGGCGCGACAGCTTCATGGCCCAGTCGAGATAATTCGGGTTGTTCGGCTTGTCGGCGTCGATGAAGATGAGGTCGAACGGGTTGGCATTTTCACCTGCCAGCGCGGCGAGTGACTGAAGCGCTGGCCCCACCCGCAGGTCGACCCGGTCGGAAACCCCTGCCCGCTCGAAATTCGAACGCGCGACCTTGGCGTGGTGCGGATCGAGCTCCAGCGTCACGACCTTGCCGTCCGCCGGCAGTCCCCTTGCCATCCAGATGGTCGAGTAACCGCCGAGCGTGCCGACCTCCAGCACCTTCTTCGCGCCGCGAATGCGCACCAGCAGCGACAAGAGCTTGCCCTGCGCGGCCGAGACGTCGATCGCTGGCAGACCCTGATCGCGGTTGGCCTTGAGCACCGCATCCAGCACGGGATCCGCTTCGAAAAGAGAGGAAAAGATATAGTCGTCGACAGCCGTCCAGATCTTGCTGCTCATGGTTCTACCTCGTTCGTAAAGCCAAAATGCGAAAAGGGGCCGCGTGGGCCCCTTTTCCTGTTTTTCATATCAGCCCGCTCACTGCGCGGCGTTGACCATGTCGGTCAGCA
>JAFKFE010000715.1 GCA_017308345.1 Alphaproteobacteria bacterium
CGCCGCCAACCGGGCCATCGCGCTCGATCCCGACAATGCCGGCGGCTATGCGGCGCTCGCTTTCACGGCCTTCTACTGGGAGAAGGACTTTCCGCGCTCGCGCGCGCTGTTCGAGCGGGCGATCCGGCTTGATCCGGCTTCCGCCCAGACCCATCATTGGTACGCGTTGACGCTGATGGTTGGCGGAGAAACGGGACGGCCCCTCAGCGAGATCGGCAAGGCGCAGGAACTCAATCCGCAATCGCGCAGCATCCTTGCCAACAAAGGTCTCATCCTGTTTCACGCCGGCCGCGTCGACGAGGCCCTTGCAATCCTGCAGCCGCTCGCCGAGGCGGAGCCGAACCTGCGCTCCCCGCCCGAATATCTCGCCACCATCTATCTCGACCAGCACCGCTGGAGCGATTTCCTGCGCGAGTATCGAGCCGCCGCAATTATCTCCGGCAACGATGCCCGAACGGCGATTGCCGACGCCGCCGAAAAAGGCCTGCGCGAGGAAGGCGGCGATGGTCTGCTGAAGGCGATGTTCGCCGAGCAACTGCGGCAATACCAGCGCGACCGCGAACCTGCCTACAAGGTCGCCGCCACCGCCGCGATGCTCGGTCGCGGCGACGACGCGATCCGCTATCTCGAGGAATCGGCACGGCGCAAGGAGGACGACCTGCTCGGCGTGCGCATAGACCCGGCCTTCAAAGGTTTGCATGCCGATCCGCGCTACGGGGCGATCGTCGAAACCCAAGGCTTTGTCCCCGCGCAGGCGCCGGACGCTTGACCCGTGAGCTTTTGCGGCTTGTCTCCGCAGGCCACCTAAAATAGCTTTCCCGGCGCGGACGGGGGATCAATCAGGAGACATTCATGGCGGGACTGATACGGAGCGTCGCTGCGGCGGCCTTGCTTTTGTCGATGACCAGTTTCGGCTTTGCCGCCAACAAGGTCATCATCATTCTGGATGCGTCGGGCTCGATGTGGGCCCAGATCGACGGCAAGCCGAAACTGGAGATCGCGCGTGAATCGCTGCGAACGGTGTTGCAGTCGGTTCCGGCCGATGACGAGATCGGCTTCATGGCCTACGGCCACCGCACCAAGGGCAGCTGCGACGACATCGAGCTGATCGTGCCGCCGCAGGCCGGTTCCGCCAGCGCCATTTCGGCGGCGGCCGACAGCATGAAATTCCTGGGCAAGACGCCGCTCACGGCCGCCGTCAAGCAGGCCGCCGAAGCGCTGAAATACACCGAGGACAAGGCAACGGTGGTGCTGATCACCGACGGGCTGGAGACCTGCGGCGGCGATCCCTGCGCGCTCGGCAAGGAACTGAAGGAAAGCGGCGTCGACTTCACCGCCGATGTCGTCGGCTTCGGCCTGACCGCCGACGAAGGCAAGCAGATCGCCTGCCTCGCCGAAAACACCGGCGGCAAATACATCCAGGCCTCCGACGAGAAGGCGCTGCAGGAAGCTCTGGTCGAGACCGTGGCGGCTCCGGCGCCGGTCCCCGCGCCAGCTCCCGAACCGGCGCCGGCGCCCGCGCCAAAGGCAGCGGAGCTTGACTACAATCTCATCCCGACCGCGCTGCTCAAGGAGGGTGGTCAGGCGCCGAAGTCGGACGTCTATTTTGAGATATTCAAGGACGACGCCAAGGGAACCGGCGGCGAGCATGTCGATTACGGCTACAACACCGTCAAATTCCACCTTGCCGCCGGCAACTATATCGTCATCGCCACCAGCGGCGCCGCCAGGGCCGAGCAGAAGGTCTCGCTGACGGCCGACAAGGCGACGGAGCCGGCGCTCAGCCTGAACGCCGCTGAGATCTCAATCCATGCGCGGCCGGCGCTCGGCGCCGATATCGACCGAAATGCGCAGATCAGCATCGCCTATCCCGGCGGCACGTCGGACAGCAACTATGGCGAGGTCAGGTATGTCGTCCCGGCCGGCGAGACCAAGGTCACCGTGCATCTTGGGGCCGGCGAGGCGAGCGAGACGATGCAACTTGCCGCCGGCCAGGTCGTCGACAAGGACATGATCGTCGGCGTCGGCAAGGCCAAGGCCAACGCCTTCTACACCCAGGGCGGAGAGAAGGCCGGAACCGACGTGTCCTGGAAGGTCTACAAGGCGGCCAAGAAGATCGACGGCACCCGCGACCAGGTAACCTACGCCTATGGGCCCGACAGCCAGTTCGACCTGCCGCCCGGCGACTATGTGATGGGTGTCGAGGTGCAGGCCGTGTCCACCGAACAGCCCTTCAGCGTCACGGTCGGCCAGATGACCGACGTCAACGTGACGTTGAACGCCGGTGTCCTGGCGGTCGACGCACCCGGCGCGGACGGCTTCAAGATCTTTGAAGCCAAGAAGAACATCCAGGGAGAGCGCAAGCAGGTGACCTACGCCTATGGCGAGAAGATGCAGACGACGCTTGCCGCTGGCGACTATGTGCTGGTGACCAACTTCACCACCGACAAGGCCGACAAGGAAACGCCGTTCACAATCAAGGCCGGCGAGCGCAACGAACTCACCGTGCAGTAATAGCTGCAGCCTGCCTGCCTTCCAATCGGGCTGCCCGGGCATTCCGCGAACGGGTCGCGGAATGCCATCTCGGCAACGCGCGCACCCGGCTTCGCCGATCAGGCAGC
>JAFKFE010000716.1 GCA_017308345.1 Alphaproteobacteria bacterium
AAGACCCCTACGCCGCAGTGTCGGGGAAAAGCTTTGCCAGGCCCCGCGCGGCCACCTCGATGGCATGCGCGGAGCTCAGCGTGATGTGTTTTTCGAGAAGGCTTGCTCCATCGGCGGCATCGCGGCGGCGCAGGGCGTCGATAATCGCGGCATGTTCGTGATAGGTGCGGTCCCGGCGCGGCGCGGACTCCAGATCGATACGCCTGAAGAAGCGGATGCGCGCGCAAAGGCCTTCGAGCGCGCCGATCATCTGCGCATTCTTCGACAGTTGTGTCAGCGCCCTATGGAAGCTTTCGTCGGCGACGGCGATCTTCGCCCATGAGCCTTCGTCCTTCAGGCTGCTGTGCCTCGTCCAGGCCTCGGCCGCCGCCTCGATCTCGGCATCGGTCGCCCGTTCGCAGGCAAGCACGAAGGCAGCCCGCTCGATCGCCGCGCGAAGCTCATAGAGATCGCGCACCGCTTCCGGCGTCAGTTCGCGGGCGAAAAAACCCTTGTTCGGCACCGCGGTGACAAAACCGTCCCGCTGCAGCCTGTTGAGGGCGGCGCGCACCGGCGTGCGGCTGACCGCCAGTTCGGCGGCGAGCTCGACCTCGTTGATCCTTTCGCCGGGCCGGAAGCGGTAGTCGATGGCGAAGTCCTTGATCCGCGCATAGACCCGCTCGACGCTGTCGGCGGCGCGGACGGCGCGCGTAGCCGCTGATTTTTCGCCACCGCTGGGTCTTTGTGTCATCAGCTCTTATCCCGGCGCCGCCGGCCAATCGGCAAGCGCCAATATGATACGTTCCGAAATCGCAAAGTGCACTCAGTTGCGCTCTATCTCTTTGTTTGTCGCAATTCCCGGGCGGAAAACCGCTCACACTTTTCCTGGAATTGCTCAGCCCCCCAACGCCTGCTCCAGGTCCGCGATCAGATCATCGCCATCCTCGATCCCGCAGGACAGCCGCACCATCGAATCGGTGATGCCGATTTCGGCGCGTTTCTCGGCCGGGATCGAGCCGTGCGTCATCAGCGCCGGATGCTCGATCAGGCTTTCGACGCCGCCCAGGCTCTCGGCCAGCGTGAAAAGCTGCGTGCGTTCGAGGAAGCGTTTCGTTCCCGCGAGGTCGCGGTCGAGGTCGACCGAGATCATGCCGCCGAAGGCGTGCATCTGCTGGACGGCGATGGCGTGCTGCGGGTGGCTGGCGAGGCCGGGATAGATCACCCGGCGCACGTCTTTTCGCGTTTCCAGCCATTGCGCTATCTTCAGGCCGTTGGCCGAATGGCGCTCCATCCTCAGCGCCAGGGTCTTGATGCCGCGCAGCGCGAGAAAACTGTCGAAGGGCCCGGAGATGCCGCCGATGGCGTTCTGCAGGAATTTCAGTTGCGCGGCGAGGTCCTTGTTGTCGCCGACCACCGCGACCCCGCCGACCATGTCGGAATGGCCGTTGAGGTATTTCGTCACCGAATGCACGACGATATCGATGCCGAGCTCCAGCGGCCGCTGGATGTAGGGGCTGCAGAAAGTGTTGTCGGCGACGGTGAGCAGGCCCTTGCGCCTGGCCAGTGCCGCGACCGCTTCGAGATCGACGACGCGCAGCAGCGGGTTGGTCGGCGTCTCGACCCAGAGCAATTTCGTCTCGGGACGGATCGCGGCCTCGACCGCGGCGAGGTCGGTGAAGTCGGCGAAGCTGACCTCAAGGCCGGCGGAGCGCTTGCGCACGCGCTCCATCAGCCGGAACGAGCCGCCATAGATATCGTCCGTGGCGACGATGTGGGCGCCGGCGTCGAGCAGTTCCAGCACCGTGCCGATCGCCGCCAGGCCGGAGGCGAAGGCGAAGGCGGCCGAGCCGCTTTCGAGGTCGGCCACCGCGCGCTCGAAGGCGAAGCGCGTCGGGTTCTGGCTGCGGGCATATTCAAAGCCCTTGTGCACGCCCGGCGACTGCTGGCCGTAGGTGGAGGTGGCGTAGATCGGCACCATCACCGCGCCGGTCAGCGGGTCGTGGCTCTGGCCGCCATGGATGGCGCGGGTGGAAAAGGCCAGGCGGTTCTTGCCCAGTTCGGGTCTTGGCGAAGTCATTTTGCGCGGCGCCTCAGATGGTTGATCAGGTCGATACGGGTTATCAGGCCGATGAACTCGTCGCCGTCGAAGACGATGGCGACCTCGTTGCGGTCGAAGACAGGCAGCAGCGCGTCGAGCGTCTGATTGGCCTGCAGCGTGTGCGGGTTCGACGTCATGGCGGTGCGCACCGGGGCGTTGAAACGGTCCCAGCGGCCGTCATAAGGGCCGTCGACCTTGGCCAGGATGTCGCTCTCGTCGATGATGCCGACCAGCCTGCCCTCATCCAGCACCGGCAGTTGCGAGACGTCGGAACGGCGCATGCGGCCATAGGCGTTGAGCAGGCTTTCGTCCGGGCCGACCCAGACCGTGTCGCCGGTCCGGTGCGAGCGCATGACGAGGTCGCGCAAATCGCCATGCTGCTCCTGCTCGGCCAGGCCCTGCTCGGCCAGCCAAAAATCGTCGAAGACCTTCGAAAGATACTTGTTGCCGCTGTCGCAGACGAAGGTGACGACGCGCTTGGGCACCTTCTGTTCGCGGCAGTAGCGCAGCGCGGCCGACAACAGCGTGCCCGAGG
>JAFKFE010000717.1 GCA_017308345.1 Alphaproteobacteria bacterium
GGCCGGCGTGAAACAGGGTGAGCCCTTTGTTGGCAAGGATGCTGCGCGACTGCGGATTGAGCTGCTGCGCCTTGCCGATCTCGCTGAGGGGCCGCTCCGTTTCTCCGCTGACCATCAGCGTCAGCGCGTACCAATGATGGGTCTGCGCGGAAGCCGGATCAAGCCGGATCGCCCGCTCGAACAGCGCGCGTGAGCGCGGAAAATCCTTCTCCCAGTAGAAGGCCGTGAAAGCCAGCGCCGCATAGCCACCGGCATTGTCGGGATCGAGCGCGATGGCCCGGTTGGCGGCGGCCTCAGCCTTCGGATAGGCATCCCTTGCCGGCATCAGCGTGAACTGGCTGACCATGTTGTAGGTATCGGCCAGCTTGGCGTAGGCGTCGGCATATTTGGGGTCCAGCGTGGTCGCCTCGGTAAGCAACTGCATGGCGCGGTTCAGTCCGCTCGCCTGCCTCGTCTCCAGATAATAGACGGCGTCGAGATAGAGATCCTGGACCTTGGGATCCGGCCTGTAAGCAGTCCCGCCCGGCAGGATGAGAGCGTCGCGCATCGAAAGGATGCCAGCGACGGCGATAACGGCCAGGAGTGCTGTCACGCCGGCAATGATGAGGCCCGGACGATGGAAGCCGGACACCCGCGAGGCTCGAACGGTATCGGCGGCCGGAACTCGCGGCGTTCCGTCGAGCTCCGACGCAGCGGCCTCGGCCGGGGACGCTTCGGCCGGCGCCGCTCTGTCGCCCAGCAACCACTGCTCCAACTCATCGGTATCGGCAAAGACGAGATTCCTCGCTCCGCCGGAAATCCGATGGACCGGCAGGCCGCGCTGGCGCTCCCAACGCCGCACGGTGCGCTCGTCGCGACCGAAGAAGGCAGCGATCTCCTTCCAATCGTTCAGCCGACGGTCGCGCCTGCTCGCCAAAGCCTGCCTCATTGACCCCTAGTGCCCGTATCTGCCCGCATTTGCCGGACGCGCCCAAGCCGGGCTTTCGTCTAGCATCCGGATATCGCTGGCTCGACGCCAACCGACGGCACATCCCCGGCGGCCAAGTTTGCTTGGCCTGTGATGGATTTCAACCCGGCGAAAATGTGGGGCCGGCGAAAATGTGGGGCCGGCGAAAATGTGGGGTGTCGGCGGCGTGGGGCCAATCGCCGGCATCCTCCCGCGGCAATCAGTAGGTGGTGCGCCGCTCTTCCGACGGCGGACGGCCGAACTGCAGCCTGTAGCTCTGCGCGAAATAGGAATGCGAGGTGAAGCCGGTGGCGATCGCCACGTCGAGGATCGGCATGTTGGTCTGGCGCAGCAATTCGCGCGCCCGCTCCAGCCTCAGCCGCATATAATAGCGGCCGGGCGTGACGCTGAGATGGCGCAGGAACAGGCGCTCGACCTGGCGCACCGAAAGGCCGGCCGACTTGGCGAGCTGCACCGCGGACAGCGGCTCGTCGAGATGGTCGGCCATCAGTTCGACGATGCGCCTCAGCTTCTCCGACTTGCCGGTGAGATCGCGCTCCGGTCCGACGCGCTGGCGGTCGCCCGCCGAGCGGATGCGCTCATGCTGGAACTGGTTGGCGACGCCGTTGGCGAGGTTGGAGCCGAAATCGCCGCGCACGATCTCCAGCATCAGGTCGATCGAGGTGGTGCCGCCGGCGCAGGTGTAGCGCTTGCGGTCGATCTCGAAGACATTGCCAGTGCAGTTGATGTCGGGGAAACGTTCCATGGAGCCGGCGCGGTTTTCCCAATGGATGGTGCAGCGATAGCCGTCGAGCTGTCCGGCCTCGGCCAGCAGGTAGGAACCGACCGACAGCGCGCCCAGCGCGTTGCCGCGCCGGCCCCAGCTGCGCAACGCCGCCAGCACCTTGCTCTTGCCGGGGAATTCGGTGGTGAGGCCGACCGAGACGAACAGGATGTCGACGGGCGGCATGTCGGCGACGGAATAGTCGATCTTCAGCGGCAGGCCGTTCGAGGCCATGACCGCGTCGCCATCGGCCGAAATCGTCGTCCAGCCATAGAAATCGCGGCCAAGCAGGCGGTTGGCCGAGCGGAAGCAGTCGATGGCCGCTGCAAGCGAGAACATCGAGAACTTGTCGACCAGGAGGAAGCCGAACTGACGGCCGCCCTGAACGGGATCGTTCGTGATCGGCCGCTCGACGGAAGCAGTCAGGTTCGGCAACGCAAAGGCTTTCTCAAAATCAGAAGGACGGCCGCTTCAGCCCGGCCGCGAGGTAGGCGGAAGCTACAGTGTTCGCCATCAGCATGGCAATGGTCATCGGCCCGACGCCGCCGGGCACCGGCGTGATGGCGCCGGCGACCTTGGCCGCCTCGGCATAGGCGACGTCGCCGACCAGGCGGCTCTTGCCTTCGCCCTTTTCGGGCGCCGGGATGCGGTTGATCCCGACATCGATGACGGTCGCGCCGGGCTTCACCCAATCGCCCTTGACCATTTCCGGGCGGCCGACGGCGGCGACCAGGATATCGGCGGTGCGGGCCAGCGCCGGCAGGTCCCTGGTGCGGCTATGCGCGATGGTGACCGTGCAGTTGGCGGCGAGCAGCAGATTGGCCATCGGCTTGCCGACGATGTTGGAGCGGCCGACGACGACGGCGTTGAGACCGGACAGG
>JAFKFE010000718.1 GCA_017308345.1 Alphaproteobacteria bacterium
GGTCGACGGTGACGGTCGAGCCGCACAATTTGGAATGCGCCCTGGCCGTCGCGTCTGCATTATCGAGCCGGCCGATCCGCCCTATGTTTCCGGCGAAGCCGAGAATTTTCGCATTGTAGACGTCGTCTATCATATTTTTCCGGTCCGTCGCCGCCCAGCGAACAGGCTTTGCCGCTCTCGCGTCTTCCTTTCGCTCCGCTACGACCATATATAATGGTCGCAGTCGGGCATCGACAAGGCAGCTGGAAGCTTCCGTCGATGCTCCTCTGTTCACGCCGCTTGCGGGATGGAAATGGGCGATTTTCACCCAAAAGGTCATGGTCCGTTCAACTCGTCCCACCTTTGAGTGGGGCTACGGGAGACGCCTTTATGGATGCTGTCATCAAGAAAATCATGCCCCCATCCGAATATATGGACAAGCCTGTCACCGACCGGCCGAGCGAGGCCGAGGTCGAAGCCGCCGTGCGCACATTGCTGCGCTGGACTGGCGACAATCCGGACCGCGAGGGTCTGGTCGACACGCCCAAGCGTGTCACCAAGGCCTTCCGCGAGATGTTCAACGGCTATGACATGTGCCCTGCCGACGAGCTTGGCCGCACCTTCGAGGAAGTCGCGGGCTATGACGATCTCGTCATCGTCAGGGACATAAAGTTCCATTCGCATTGCGAGCATCACATGGTGCCGATCATCGGCAAGGCGCATGTCGGCTATCTGCCGGACGGCAAGGTCGTCGGCCTGTCGAAGATCGCGCGTGTCGTCGACATCTTCGCCCACCGCCTGCAGACGCAGGAGGCGATGACCGCGCAGATCGCCGGCGTCATCCAGGACGTGCTCAATCCGCGCGGCGTCGCCGTCATGCTCGAGGCCGAGCATATGTGCATGGCCATGCGCGGCATCCGCAAGCAGGGCTCGACCACGCTGACCTCAACCTTCACCGGCGTCTTCAAGGATACGCCCGAGGAGCAGGTCCGCTTCGTCACAATGGTGCGCGGCTGATTTGCCGGCCCTCGCCGGCCAACATCTATAAGGATCGGCGATGTCCGCAGTCGAATTTCCAAAAGCTCCATCAGACAAGAAAGCGCTGGAGGAAGGTTCTGTCCTTTCTCCGCGCTTCGACGCCGCGGGCCTCGTCACCGTCGTCGTCACCGATGCCGGCGACGGCATGCTGTTGATGGTCGCGCACATGAATGCCGAGGCGCTGGCGCTGACGCTGGAGACGGGCATTGCCCACTACTGGTCGCGCTCGCGCAACGCGCTGTGGAAGAAGGGCGAGACCTCCGGCAATTTCCAGCATGTCGTCGAGATGCGCACGGATTGTGACCAGGACGCGATATGGTTGCGCGTGAAAGTGTTGGGCCACGACGCAACTTGTCACACCGGCAGGCGTTCCTGCTTCTATCGGACGGTGGGGCTGAGTGACGGCAGGGCGACGCTTGCCGACGACGGCAGCAGGCCGCTGTTCGATGCGGACCAAACGTATCGGAAGCCTCTGTGAACCGTTCAATATTCACAAACCACTCATATTCATTATTCTCAAACGTCCTTGTGGTACAAGGGATATGGGACATGGGAGATCATGATGCTCGAATGGGCGTCATTGCGCAGCAGACCTGACGTTCGGGAGGCCAACGGCCCCGCATCGTCCGGCGGCTTGCCCGATCCGAAGCCTGGCAGGAAAACCGGCATCTCGCTGGCGCTGGGTGGCGGATGCGCCCGCGGCTGGGCTCATATCGGCGTGCTGCGCGCGCTCGACGAGGCCGGCATCGAAGTGTCGATGATCGCCGGCACCTCGATCGGCGCCCTGGTCGGCGGCTGTTACCTTGCCGGCAAGCTCGACGAACTGGAAGAGTTCGCCAGAAGCCTGACCAAGCGGCGCATCTTCGGCCTGCTCGACCTCAATCTGCGCGGCAGCGGCCTGTTCGGCGGCATGAAGCTCGACCAGCGCCTGCGCGAGCACCTCGACGGCGCCCGCTTCGACGACCTGTCGAGGCCCTTCGTCGCCGTCGCTTCCGAAATCCGCACCGGCCATGAAATCTGGCTGTCGAGCGGCTCGCTCGTCACCGCCATGCGCGCTTCCTATGCGCTGCCCGGCGTCTTCGAGCCGGTGGCCTGCAACGGCCGCATGCTGGTCGACGGCGCGCTGGTCAACCCGGTGCCGGTCTCGGTCTGCCGCGCCTACGAG
This sequence comes from Alphaproteobacteria bacterium, assembly GCA_017308345.1. Classification (GTDB taxonomy): domain Bacteria; phylum Pseudomonadota; class Alphaproteobacteria; order Rhizobiales; family Rhizobiaceae; genus Mesorhizobium. The sequence goes on from JAFKFE010000718.1 coordinate 2,183, forward strand.
CAGCCGCTTGTCGTGGCGGTCAACCTGCATTACGACCTGTTCGGGCGCGCCGCCGTCATCAAGCACAGCGCCGGCGAACTGGTCGTCGAGAAGGACGCGCCGCGACCCGGCCAGGTCAACCCCCAATCACACCAGACCCGCCTCGGCATCACCGGCGTCATGGTCGAGGCCTTCAACATCATCCAGGACCGGATTTCGCGCGCCAGGCTCGCCGGCGATCCGCCCGACATGTCGCTGCAGCCGAAACTCAGCCATATCGGCCTGACGGAATTCCACCGCGCCGACGAGGCGATCAGCCTCGGCTACCAGGCGACGATGTCCCAGATCAGCGAACTAAGCCGGCTGCAGTCCGTTCTGGTCTGATTACAATCCTCCACCTTCTAAGGTGTATTGAGATTCAGGTCAGGCCGAGTCGAAAATGGTGG
>JAFKFE010000719.1 GCA_017308345.1 Alphaproteobacteria bacterium
TATGTGGGTGAAGGCGGTCGAGAAGGCCGGCACCACCGATCCGGACAAGGTCATCGACGCCATGGTCGGCGTTTCGGTGCCGAACCTGACCGGCGGCTATTCGACGATGATGCCCAACCACCACATCACCAAGCCGGTGCTGATCGGTGAAATCCAGGCCGATGGCCAGTTCGAGACGGTCTCGCAGACGCCCGGCCTTGTGATGGGCGACGAGTGGTCCGACTACCTGCCGGACTCCAAGGACCTGATCTCGGATTGGCGCGCGCCGCTCAGCTGCGGCAACTTCAACGTCAAGACCGGCAAGTGCGGCGGCAAGGGCACAAACTGATCCTCCCAGGTCTTTCGGGTCGCGGTGTGGTCCCGCGACCCGGGGCCGCTGCCCGGGCAGGTTCCTCGACCCGCCCGGGCAAGATCACCGAAACCCAGTTTGCGCAATTCCGGACGGAAAACCGCTTCACACTTTTCCTGGGATTGCCTGAGAAAGCCGCTTGAAGACGACGATGCTGCTGTTGCGCGCAATTGGTCTGACGTTGCTGCTGACGATGGCTGGACTGACGCCGTCTAAGGCGGCCGAGGCCGACCTTCGCGCGACCATCGCCAAATTCGCGACCGCAACCGGCTTTTCCGCCACCGAGGCCGTTGTGCGCGAGCTTGCCGCCAGCGGCGATCCCGCGGTCGAGCGGCCGCTTTCGGCGCTGGCAGACGGCAACCTCTACATTCGCAAGAGCGACTCCCAGGTCTTCGTCGGCAAGGAAGCAGGAGACGCGATCGAACTGCTCGATCCGCTGAGCGGCGAAAAGGCGGCCGATGCCGCCAAGGCCGACATCACCAAGATCAAGGTCAACAACGGATTGCGGCGCGCTATCCGCGACGCGCTGGGCACGCTCACGTTGCGGGCCAAGGATCCGGGCGTGCGCCTTGCCGCCGCGATGACCATGTTCAAGACGCCCGACGCGGCGAACATCGAGCCGCTCGACGCCGCGATCGCCGCCGAAACCGACCCCGCCGTCAAGACGATGTTCGACCAGGCGCGCGCAGCCTCCATCCTGGCTTCCGACAAGCCGGAGGCCGACAAGCTCGCGGCTATCGGCGTGATCGGCGCGCGCGGCGACCGCGACGCGCTTTCGCTGCTGACCTCCGTCGAGGCCAACGCGCAGGGCGCGGTCAAGGACGCGGCGACGGCCGCCATCGACCGCATCAATTCGACGCTGGCGCTGTGGGATGCCGGGCAGAACATCTGGTACGGCATCTCGCTCGGATCGGTGCTTTTGCTGGCCGCGATCGGGCTGGCCATCACCTTCGGCGTCATGGGTGTCATCAACATGGCGCATGGCGAGATGGTGATGCTCGGCGCCTACACCACCTTTGTCGTCCAGCAGGTGATCCGCACATCGTTCCCCGGCCTGTTCGACTGGTCGCTGGTGATCGCGCTGCCGCTCGCCTTTCTCGTTTCCGCACTGGTCGGGCTGGCGATCGAGCGCGGCATCATCCGCTTCCTCTACGGCCGCCCGTTGGAAACGCTTCTCGCCACCTGGGGCGTCTCGCTGATCCTGCAGCAGGCGGTGCGCACCATCTTCGGGCCGACAAACCAGGAGGTCGGCAATCCGTCCTGGATGTCCGGGTCCTTCGATATCGGCCAACTCGCGATCACCTGGAACCGGCTGTGGATCCTGGTCTTCGCGCTCGCCGTTTTCGCGGTGCTGCTCTACGTCATGAAGCGTACGCCCTGGGGGCTGCAGATGCGCGCCGTGACCGCCAACCGCCGCATGGCAGCCTCGATGGGCATCAGGACGCCCTGGGTCGACGCGCTGACCTTCGCGCTCGGCTCGGGCATTGCCGGCATCGCAGGCGTGGCGCTCAGCCAGATCGACAACGTGTCGCCCAATCTCGGCCGCGGCTACATCATCGACAGCTTCATGGTCGTGGTCTTCGGCGGCGTCGGCAATCTCTGGGGCACGCTGGTCGGCGCCTTCTCACTTGGCATCGTCAACAAGTTCCTCGAGCCCTATGCCGGCGCGGTGCTGGGCAAGATCGTCGTGCTGGTGCTGATCATCCTGTTCATCCAGAAGCGCCCGCGCGGCCTGTTCGCGCTGAAGGGCAGGGCGGTGGAGGCATGATCACGCAACGCTTCTTTTCCGCCGACCGGCGCATCGCCATCACCATCTTCGTCCTGCTGGCGGCGGCCATAATCGTGCCGCTGCTCAACCTCGCGGTCTCGCCGCAAAGCGCCTTCTACATCCCGCCATACATCGTGGCGCTGACGGGCAAGTATCTCTGCTACGCGCTGCTGGCGCTCGCGCTCGACCTGGTCTGGGGCTATTGCGGCATCCTTTCGCTCGGCCACGGCGCCTTCTTCGCGCTCGGCGGTTATGCGATGGGCATGTATCTGATGCGTCAGATCGGCTCGCGCGGCGTCTACGGCAATCCGATCCTGCCGGACTTCATGGTGTTCCTGAACTACAAGGAACTGCCCTGGTTCTGGTACGGCTTCGACCATTTCTGGTTCGCGGCGCTGATGGTGCTCGCCGTTCCCGGGCTGCTTGCTTTCATCTTCGGCTGGTTCGCCTTCCGCAGCCGCGTCACCGGCGTCTATCTGTCGATCATC
>JAFKFE010000720.1 GCA_017308345.1 Alphaproteobacteria bacterium
CAGATGCCGAACGGCATGTCAGGCCTGTCTTGAACCTTTGACTGGAGATTCAAGAAAATGAACATCAAGAGCCTTCTTCTCGGCTCCGCCGCGGCCCTGATCGCGGTTTCGGGCGCCCGCGCCGCCGACGCGGTGACCGTCGCCGAGCCGGAACCGGCCGAATACGTCAAGATCTGCGACGTCTACGGCGCCGGCTATTTCTACATCCCGGGCACCGAGACCTGCCTGCGCATCGGCGGCTACATCCGCTACGACGCCGGCGTCGGCGATGTCGGCTCGTTGGACGGCGCCAGAGCGACCGACGTCCGCGACGGAACAGAACAAAGCACCTGGCTGAAAAATACGCGTTTCACGCTCAAGACATGGACTGGCCAAGAGACCGAGCTTGGCACTTTGAAAACTTACACAGAAACACGTTTCAATTTCGGAAATACCAAAAACAGCGGCATCGCCAGCTACAACCCATACACCGAGACTTATAATACAGGCGCATTCAACAAGGGCGTTACTCTTAATTTCGCCTGGATTCAGCTCGGCGGTCTCCGCATCGGTAAAGATGAAACTCCCTATGATCAATTCATCGGCTACGCTGGAAATGTCATCCAAGATACTATTATCAAGTATGGTATCAAAGATACCAATCTGATCAGTTACTACTTTGATGCGGGAAAGGGCGTTTCGGGCTTCGTCTCTCTGGAAGAGGGTTCCGGCACGACTGACACGATTGACAGCTATGTACCGCACGTCGTCGGCGGCGCCAAGTACAAGGGGGACTGGGGCGCGATCACAGGGGTTGTCGCCTATAACAGCAATTGGGAGGAGTGGTCCGGCAAGGCCCGTCTCGACATCAATGCTACTAAAGAGCTGACTCTGTTCGTGATGTTGGGCTATGGCAGTGATGACAATGTTGCCAAGAACTTCTATAAGCCATGGAGTGGTAACTTTGCAGTTTGGGGTGGAGGTACTTATAAATTCAACGATAAGACCGCCTTCAACACCCAGATTTCTTACACAGACGCAGAAGATTTTGCGATAGCTGCAAACATCGCTTATACAATCGTGCCTGGTTATACGATTACCGCTGAAGTTGACTACTACGACAACTTTGATAAAGACAATTCCGATGCTATCGGCGGTATCGTTCGCTTCCAGCGCAACTTCTGATCGAGTCCACCAATCGGACAGAAGGCCCGCGGCATCGCCGCGGGCCTTCTCCATTTGGCTTAAGCAACGAAGCGGCCGCTAGTCAGCGACGCCTCAATTCCCCGCGGTATAAGCCGCGATCGCGGCCATGTTGACGATGTCTGAGTCCTTGGCGTTGAGCGAGACGATCTGGACCGGCTTGTTGAGGCCGACCAGCAGCGGGCCGATGACGGTCGAGCCGCCGAGTTCCTGCAGCATCTTGGTCGAGATCGAGGCCGAGTGGAAGGCCGGCATGACCAGCACATTGGCCGGGCCGGTCAGCCGGATGAACGGATACTGCGCCATGGCGCGCGAGTTCAGCGCCACGTCGGCCGCCATCTCGCCGTCATACTCGAAATCGACGCGGCGCTTGTCGAGGATGCGCACCGCCTCCTGGACGCGTTCCGAGCGCTCGCCCTGCGGATGGCCGAAGGTGGAGTAGGCAAGCATGGCGAGCCTCGGCTCATAACCCATGCGGCGGGCAAAGCCTGCCGCCTCCTCGGCGATGTCGGCGATCTGCTCGGCGTTCGGCATGTCGTGCACGGCGGTGTCGGCGACCAGCACCGTCCTGCCGCGCGCGAGCACGATCGACACGCCGATGACGCGGTGGCCGGGCTTGGCGTCGATGATGCGGCGCACGTCGTCGAGCGCGGTGGAATAGTTGCGGGTGACGCCGGTGACGATGCCGTCGGCGTCGCCCAGCGCCACCATGCAGGCGGCGAAATGGTTGCGGTCGTTGTTGATCAGGCGCTGGCAGTCGCGGAACAGAAAGCCTTTCCGCTGCATGCGCTCGTAGAGATAGTCGGTGTAGATGCCGTTGCGGCGCGACAGCCTGGCATTGATGATTTCGAGGCCCGGCTTGTTCAAATCGATGCCGGCATTGCGGGCATTGTCCTTGATGACGTCGTCACGGCCGAGCAGGATCGCGGTGCCGAGCTTCTGGTTCACATAGGAGACGGCGGCGCGCATCACCTGCTCTTCCTCGCCCTCGGCGAAGACGATGCGCTTTGGCTGACGGCGCACGCGGTCGTAGATGCGCTGCAGGGTCGAGGCGATCGGGTCGCGGCGGGCGGAAAGCTCCTGCGCGTAGCGGTCGAGATCGAGGATCGGCTTGCGGGCGACGCCCGACTCCATCGCGGCTTTCGCCACCGCCAGCGGGATCGCCGAGATCAGGCGCGGATCGAACGGCACCGGGATGATGTAGTTGGGGCCGAATTTCGGCCGGTTGCCCTGATAGGCGGCGGCAACATCGTCCGGCACGTCCTGGCGCGCCAGCTCGGCCAAAGCGCGGGCGGCGGCGATCTTCATCTGGTCGTTGATGGTGGTGGCGCGCACAGCCAGCGCGCCACGGAAGATATAGGGGAAGCCCAGAACATTGTTGACCTGGTTGGGGTAGTCCGAGCGGCCCGTGGCCA
>JAFKFE010000721.1 GCA_017308345.1 Alphaproteobacteria bacterium
CTCCTCACGATGCGCCACAAACGGATAGCCGCAGATCCAGGCAGCATCCAGCTGGCGAGAAATGAGCAGAGCGGTGATTTCTTGATAAGTGCGGCGAGTGACAAGCGTCACAGGTAAACCGTATCCGTCCGGTGAAGACCGCGGCTACGTTGCTCGCGCTTTTCGGGACGCCGGTTTTCGGGTCCATTTCCTTGCGAGCTTTTCGACGCGTTCGGCGAGCTGATCGCTCTGCGCCTGGCGGGGATCGAAGTCTTCGCCGATCCAGCGACGCATATCGGCGTGTTGCTCGTGCTCGGGATCGGCTAGCGCTTCGAGGAATTCGGCGTAGCCCCATGGGCCGCCGACGTCTTCTGGCGGGCAGCGGCCGGTCGCCTCGATCAGGCGGGGATAGGAAACGCCCGGCAAAGGATCGAACAGACGCTCGATCTTGATCGTGTGCTCCCAACCGTCTCCGAAGTCATAGAGATAGCGCAGGGTCTTGGCGCCCGTATCTTCTACGATGCTCGCGAGCGTCGCCTTGCGGGCGTCGAGCGGACCGTCGCCCCAATCGGGATCAGGCATCCCCCAACCGACGTCGCGCGCCCGGATCTCGAAGAGATGGGTGTCGGTCCATCCGAGTGCAGCCTGCAGCGTCTGGTGCAGGCGATCGAGCCGGATGGAGAATGGAACCTCGACGCGACGCACGACCTTCGGTTCGACGTCGTCCAGAGTGATCTTGAGGCGTGCGATGGATACGGCGGTCATGCCGCCAGTTTACGAAGCTCCTGATCCGCCGCCCAGTTCCACGGCAGGAGTTCGTCGAGCTTTTGAACCGGATGTTCGGCGATGCGGGCCAGAACGTCGGCGAGCCAGGCCTGCGGATCGACGTCGTTGAGCTTGCAGGTGACGATCAGGGAATACATGGCGGCGGCGCGCTGACCGCCGCGATCGGAGCCGGCGAACAGCCACGACTTTCTGCCGAGGGCGATCCCGCGCAGCGCTCGTTCTGCAGCGTTGTTCGTGATGCAGATCCGTCCGTCATCGAGGAAGCGGGTGAACGCGTCCCACCGCTTGAGCATGTAGTTCATGGCTTTGGCGACGTCGTTATGACGCGACATCGTGGCGCGTTCGGCGCGCATCCAGGCTTCGAACTCGGCGACGACAGGGACGCTTCGCTCCTGACGGGCGGCCTTGCGTGCCTCGAGGTCGAGACCGCGGATCGCGCGCTCGATGTCGAACAGGACGTCGATCTTGCGGACGGCTTCCAGCGCGAGAGGGAAAACCGGCGCCGGCGATTGGTTCGACGCCCGTCGTCGGGCGCTCGTCTCGACATCGGCGAGCACGAAGAACTTGCGACGCGCATGCGCCCAACAGGCGGCTTCCAGGATCGGACCGGGACTTCGGCCTTCCTCGTAGAGCTGTTTGTATCCGCCGTAGGCGTCCGCCTGCAGGATGCCGGAATAGCCCGCCAGGTGACGCGCGGGATGTAAGCCGGTTCTGTCGCGCGAATAGTAGAACACGGCGGCCGGCGGCGTCGCGCCGCCAAACGGACGATCGTCTCGGACGTAAGTCCAGATGTGCGCCGTATCGGTTTTGCTCTTGGCGAGCACGGGGATCGTGGTGTCGTCGCCATGGATGCGCTCTGCGGAAAAGACATGAGCCTGAATGCGCTCGAAAATCGGCGCGAGCACGCCGACGCAGGCGCCGACCTGGTCGGCGAGCGTCGACAGGCTCAGTGGCACGCCCTCGCGTGCATAGCGCTCGGCCTGGCGGTTCAGGGGCTGATGCTGGCCGAACTTCTCGAACAGGATCATCGCCAGCAGGCTCGGACCGGCCCAGCCGCGCGGAATGACATGGAATGGCGCCGGCGCCTGGGAAATGCGCTCGCACTCGCGGCACGTGAACTTCTCGCGCACGTGCTGGATGACCTTCCATTGCCGGGGGATGACCTCGAGCGTCTCGGTCACGTCTTCGCCGAGCTTGGAAACCCGAGACGAGCCGCAGCATGCGCAGGTGGTCGGTCCCGGCACGACAACACGTTCCCGCGGCAGATGCTCGGGAAAAGGTTTGCGGGCCGGCCGCTTGCGGGTGAACGCGGAAACGTTCGTCGTACCGGCGCGGGCGGCGGCCTGCTCGGCGGCGAGGTCGTCTTCACTGACAGAGGCCTCGAGCTCTTCGAGCTGCAGTTCCATCTGCTCGATGAGACGCGCCGTACGTTCCGAGCGGGTTCCGTAGAACTCGCGGCGCAGCTTCTCCAGCTGCAGCTTCATGTGCGCGATCAGCGTTTCGGTGCTCGACACTTTGGCGTTAGCAGCCGCCGCTTCGGCCCGGGCGGCAATAGCATCGGCTTCAGCCGCGATCCGACGGTCGCGCTCGACGATCAGCGCTGCTCGGAGGGCTTCGAGGTCGTCGGGAATGTCGGAAAGATCGCCGTCCATCCCCGGTACGAGAGCACAAAAACGGCCGCTTGTGGCGCCCCTATTTTGCCCCTGAATCAATATGCCGCGGGCTCATCCGGCAGTGTGCGGTCGCCATGTCCGTTGCGGGTGCCGCCAGTCGATCCCTTCGAGCAAATAGCCGAGTTGCGCTGGGCTGATCACGATCGAACCGTCGGCCG
>JAFKFE010000722.1 GCA_017308345.1 Alphaproteobacteria bacterium
CTATCCGTTTGCAGCGGGTGACATGAACGCGGCCACCGTGCTTGAGGCCGTGAAGTTTTTTGTCACGCTCGCCGTGCTCGTGCTGCTCGGCCTCATCGATAAAGATGAACGTCTCGGCATCGATCGTGAGCCCCAGCGCCGCAAGCGCATCATGCAATTCGCCGAGCGTTGCAGCTTCTGCAAGTTCGGCCTCGCGCAGGCCGGTCTCACCTTGAACCTGAATGAATATTCCAATCTTTGACATCGCTATCTCCTTGATCAGGCCCCGATTGGGCCTTCAAAGAACAAGCGTAGCGACGCTCGAAAAAGTGGAAGTCGCGCGGGCGGCTAACCCTGGCAGCTGAAATAGCACGGGCAATTAGGGCAGACTCGCTGATCGGGTTTTGCCTCGAAAGCGCCCCGCTCGATGGCAGCGATGGCGTCGCCGTACTCCTTGAGCAGCTTGTCGTCATTCTTGGCCGTGGTCGGCACGCTCTTGCCGGAGGCGAGGTAGAAAATTTCCGCGCTTGTGGCGGCACCCGGATAGCGCAATGCCGCGCCGCGGCGAAGCAGTGCATAGATCGGCTTATCCGGCTCGCTTTTTGTTTCGCGCCCGGTGCGGATGCGCTGGACCCGAACAATTCCTTCAGGCGTGATGATGACGCGGTCGGGAGTAATTACGACGCGACGCGGACCGATGGGTACTTCCCACTCGCTGCGATCGTAAGCCCCCGCCTCTGTCGCGATGGCGTGGACCATGGCCTGGACCATGCTTTCGGCGGCGGCGCGATGAAACCGCTCGAATGGGTGGCCGTTAGGTCCGTCAGCTTCCCATTCGGCCTTAAGACGAGCCAAGGCAATAGGGGCTGTGATGGTTCGGCCTTCCACCCGCTCCTGTTCCAACCATCGGACTGTTGCGTAGACGCAGCGATGAAACTGAACATAGGCCGAGTCATCACGCCCGCCACGCAAGCCCTCGACGACCGTATAGCGATAGCGCGCCGGGCATTGCATATAGAGTGACAAGTCGCGCTCATCGTAGCGCTCCGCAGCGCTGGGCGGGCGTAGCTGTGCCGGTGAGGTGTAGCTTGTCCCGGATCCATTGTATCGACGGGAGGTGACAGCACGCTCGACGAACCGAAGGAACTTCGAGGCACTCGCGTTCTGCATGGTGTATTTTTCGGCCCGGCTCAGCGACAGGTAATCCCGCGCGCGAGACAGGCCGACAAAGAAAAGGCATTCCTCTTCCGCCTCATGATCAGCGGGCTGCATTGCAAGATGCCCGAGTGCCGGAGGAGGAGGACACCGGTTGGGCTGCCTGTTCGTCGGCATGTAGCGCGTCGCCAAAGCGGGAAAATGAACAGCACTAAACTCCAATCCCTTGCTGCCATGAATCGTCATGACACGCACAGCGTCCATGTCGGATGCCTCCGATGCCACCCTGCGGTATGAGCTGTCGTAATTGAGCGCCTCGAGGCGTCGAACACGTTCAAGGAAGCGCTTGCGACTGTTATTGCCGGCAGCGGCTTGCTCGCCGCATACCTTAAGCAAATGATAGATAGCGATGAGCTTCTGGCGAGCTATCGCGTCGTTCCCGTTTACAAGCGGCCTAAGGTGGTCGCTTCTTTCAAACAGCCAAGTTGAGAGCAAAGTCCATGGCGAGGCATTTTCAAGCCCTTCCAGTTGGACCCCCAACGTTGCAAGACCGGCCCTGCCCTCTGCCGTCAGACCTTCAATTTCCGCAATACGGCCGAGGGCAGTCGCAATCCTGACATGGTTTTCTTGCGCCCATCGGATGACGGCGAGAGCGTCGTCCCGCGTGGCGCGATATTCAGGAAGGACCGCAACGCGCACGAGGCCAATGCCACCCGGTTCTGCGTCGATAGCCAAGAGTGATAAGAGATTCCGGATCTCGTCACGTTCAAAGAGGTCGCCCAGGTAGACGAGTGGCACACCAAGCTGTTCGAGAACTCCGGTAATTCGCGCCAGCGTAAGATGGGTACGCGCGAGAATAGCCTGGTCGCTATAAGGCACGCCTTCCAACCGCAGCGCTTCTATCTTGTCGCGAATGGCTTCGGCTTCAGCTGCGGCAGTCGGCGTGACCGTTAGGGTCACCCCACCGCCTATGGCCCGGTTTGCTTTCCATGATCCTGCCATGGCTCCCGCGCTACCCATGGCAGCGGAGAACCGCTGGAATGTATCGACGATTGGCGCATAGGATCGATAGTTCACCGCAAGCGATTGCCGCGTACCGCCGAATTCTTTCGTGAATTCTGAAACATTGGAAGGCTCCGCCCCGCGAAAGCGGTAGATCGACTGGCGCTCATCGGCCACGACCCATGCTTGAGCCCCAGCTTTGCATATTGCTCGTAAGAACCGAGCGCTGGCGAAATTGACGTCCTGATATTCGTCGACTAACACATGTTTGAAGCTGGCGATGTATTGCTTTACGGCTGAATTCTCCTCGATCAGCCTTGCGGCCAGCCAGACAAGATCACCGAAATCAACCGCATTTTCCTCGGCAAGCGCTGTCTCGTATATCTGGTAGACTTGTCCGACCTCGATGGCGCGCTCCGCGCTTTCGCGTTCCTCATCTGTGGTCGCAGAGGCCAAAGC
>JAFKFE010000723.1 GCA_017308345.1 Alphaproteobacteria bacterium
AACCTCTTGAAATACGACGACGTCTCGAACGACCAGCGCAAGGTGGTGTTCGAGCAGCGTATCGAGTTGATGGACGGCGAAGGCCTGTCGGAGACAATCGCCGAGATGCGCGAAGGCGTCATCGAGGAGATCGTCGCCAAGAACATCCCCGAAAACGCCTATGCCGAGCAGTGGAACGTCGCCGGTCTCAAGGAAGAGGTGGCGCAGTATCTCAATCTCGACCTGCCGATCGAGGAATGGGTCAAGGAAGAGGGCATCGCCGAGGACGACATCCGCGAGCGCATCACGGCGGCCGCCGACGCCGCCGCCAAGGAGCGCGCCGACCGCTTCGGCCCCGATGTGATGAACTATGTCGAGCGCTCGGTGGTGCTGCAGACGCTCGACCATCTGTGGCGCGAGCACATCGTCAATCTCGACCATCTGCGCTCGGTCGTCGGCTTCCGCGGCTACGCCCAGCGCGACCCGCTGCAGGAATACAAGGGCGAGGCCTTCGAGCTCTTCCAGGGCATGCTCGGCAACCTTCGCCAGGCCGTCACCGCGCAGCTGATGCGCGTCGAGCTGGTGCGCCAGGCGGCGGACGCCCCGCCGCCGGAAACCCCCGAAATGTTCGGCAGCCACATCGACGGGACCACCGGCGAGGACGATTTCCAGGGCGGCGAGACCGCGCTTCTGGTGCGCCAGGACGCCAATGCCGTTGTCGCGCCGGAAAACCGCGATCCGAAGAATCCCTCGACCTGGGGCAAGGTCGGCCGCAACGAGCTCTGCCCCTGCGGCTCCGGCAAGAAATACAAGCACTGCCACGGCACCTTCGCCTGACCCTTTCTTTCTTTTCCCCGACACTATACGGGGGTGAGAAGTGGTCCGCGCAGCGGACGAAAAGCCAATTGCTTGGCTTTTCGAACGGCGAACGCCCGGAGCCTCAGCGAAGGGCCGGCCAGTGCCCGAAGGGCGGATGAGGGGCAGCCCTAGCGTTCGACGATACCGGCACGTAGGCTAGTTTCAACCCCCGCTTGCAGTCTCACACCAACCCCGACGCGCGCGCCGCGGCCGCGGCCTCGCCGCGCGAGACGGCCTCAAGCTTCTCCAGCACCGCCGAGACATGGTGATCGACCGTCTTCGGCGAGATCGTCAGATGCGCGGCGATCTTCTTGTTGGAGAAACCCCGCTCGATAAGCTGCAGGACTTCCATCTGGCGCTGCGTGAGCCCCGCCTGGTTGGCGCGCGTCGCCTGCCTCGGTCCCCTGGCAATGTGGTTCACGCCGCTTTGCCGCATCACGCCGCGCGCATGCTGCGCCACCGGCCTTGCGCCGAGCGCCTCGAGGATATCGAGCGCCTCGCGCTGCGCTTCCTCATCGCCCCTGAGCAAGACGAGCGCCCGTTCGAAGGGAGCGCCCATCCTCGCCCAGAGCGCGGCGGCGGCGCGCCAGTCGCCGGTCAGCTGCAGGCGGTGCGGCTCGGCCATACCGTCGGTTTCGCCCGGATCGCTTTCAGGCGACAGGAGCTGCCGCCAGGTCGCCAGCTCGCCAAACACCGCCCGCGTCGGCGAGAGGTCTTCCGCGAGGGTGATCAGGCGCAGCGCTTCATCCCTGTCGCCCTCGCCCAGCCACGCCAGCTCGGCCATCACCTCGGCAAAAGGCACCAGCCGTTGCAGCTCCATGCCCTTGTCCAGGAACAGCCTCATCTCTTCGAGAACCGGCCCGGCCGACGGGTCTCCCCGGCGGATACGCAAGCGCGCAAGCGCAACCAGCGACGGGTAGCGTACCAAGGGGGTCGTTGCTTCATCGTCGACGACCTCATGCGCCATTGCCGCGGCGTCGTCCCAGAGACCGAGCCGAAGCAGAAGCTGCGCCTGCACGCCACGCATGTAGTCGCGCCATGTCGCGAGATCGTTCTCGACGCAATAGCCGATGCCGCGTTCCAGGAACGAGGCCGCCTCGCTGAAATTGAGCCTGTTCATCTCCACGCAGGCGCAGTTGGTGAAGGCGCGCGCGGCATGCTCCTGGAAGTTGCCCGAAAGGGCTATTCCGAGGCTGCGGGCAAGATCGCGACGGCCCTTGGCGAAGTCCAGCCATTGCCCGGCCGCGCCGACATTGTTGAGGGCGTGGCAAAGGATGTCGGGCCGGTTGAGCCGCTCCGCCAGCCCGACGGCCTTGCCGCCGAACATGAGCGTGTCCTCGAGCCGCTCGGCCAACATCGCCAGTTGTGAAAGATTGGAATACGCCATGGCGAGTTCGGGACCGTCGGGCGCCGTTTCCAGGAGCTCCACGGCCTGTCCGCCGAAACGGTCCGCTGCTTCGCGATCGCCGAGCAGGTACGCAAAGCGCGAAAGGCATCTGAGGCAGTCGCCCTCCTTGACCCGGTCGCCCAGCGCCTGGCGCAACCGGCGCGCCTGTCCTTGCGCCTCCATGGCCGCGTCGACGCGGCCGATCAGGTGGCATTCGAACGCGTGACCTTCATGAAGCTCCGCCCGTCGCTCCATCGGCAGGATATCCGCATGCCACAAGGCGGCTTCATAGTAGCCGGCGGCATCGCGATGCGCGCCGACCCGCGAGGCTTCGCGCGCCGCGAGCGGCGCCAAGTCACGCACCGCCTCG
>JAFKFE010000724.1 GCA_017308345.1 Alphaproteobacteria bacterium
CGGCGAGAATGCGCCAGCGATCCTCGCCAAGCAAAGCGAGCGCCTCGTCGACCGTGGTGGGTTTCGCGTAACGGATCACGCTCTGCCTTCCAGACAATTGGACCTTCCCGAAAAAGAGGCCTTCCCTGGCCCTCCGAAGTGCCTGCTTCGGGTGTTCCCGCCGGTGCGCCGACCGGTCAAATTCATTCGTATGCAAATGATATCAGGCCGACGGGATTTGTCAAAGCCAGAGTTGGCGCCGCGACGCACCGAACGCGATTGTCGTGACGCCGGAGGTTGACGCAGCCGGCCATCTGGTCAAGGTTCCGTGTCCGGTCGCGTCAGCGGCATCCGGACTGGAGCCCCAAGCCGAAACGAGAAGGAAGCCGCATGGCCGAAGAAGCGCTCATCGTCATCGACCTGCAGAACGATTTTTGCCCCGGCGGCGCGCTCGCGGTCGCCGGCGGCGACGAGATCGTGCCGCTGGTCAACGACCTGATCCGGCGATCCGAGCATGTGATCCTGACGCAGGATTGGCACCCCGCCGGTCACTCGAGCTTTGCTTCCAGCCATCCAGGCAAGCAGGCTTTCGAAACCATCGAGATGCCCTACGGGCCGCAGACTTTGTGGCCGGACCATTGCATCCAGGGCAGCCTCGGCTCCGATTTCCATTCGGGGCTTGCCTGGACCAAGGCCGAGCTGGTGATCCGCAAGGGGTTCCGCACGGCGATCGACAGCTACTCGGCCTTCTTCGAGAACGACCATACGACGCCGACCGGGCTTGGCGGCTACCTGAAGGAACGCGGCATCGACAGCGTGACCCTGGTTGGTCTCGCCACCGATTTCTGCGTCGCCTTCTCCGCGCTCGACGCGGTCAAGCAAGGCTTCAAGACCACGGTGCGGCTCGACGCCTGCCGCGGCATCGATCTCAACGGCTCGGCCGAGGCGATGCTGAAACGCATGCGGGAAGCCGGCGTGACGCTCGAAGACCATTTGTCGTGAGGCATCGGGAGGGCTTCTCGGCGTCGACAAAGGGGGTAGCTGCGGGCCTGATCGCCGCAGCCCTGGCCATGTTTGCGCAACCGGCCCTAGCCTCCGAAACGCGCGAACTGCCCGGCGCGGCGATGTCGCTCTGGTGGGCGTTGCCGTTTGCCGGCCTTTTGTTGTCGATCGCCACCGGACCGCTGCTCTTCCATCATGTCTGGGAACATCATTACGGCAAGATCGCCGCGGCCTGGGCGGCGCTGGTGGTGGTTCCGCTGGTGGTCGCCTTCGGCCTCTCGACCGCTGGGGGAGCGGTGCTGCGCACGCTGCTCACAGAATACATGTCCTTCATCATCCTGCTGTTCGCGCTCTACACGATCTCGGGCGGGGTCCTGCTTGCCGGCAACATCCACGGCACGCCGCTGGTCAACGCCGGCCTGCTGCTTGCCGGCGTGATCGGCGCGATCCTGCTTTCGGCGAGCTGGAAGCCGGGTATCAGCGTTTCCGTGCTGGGCGTTGGCCTCGAACTGCAGAACCTTACGCGCGACGCCGTCATCCTGGCGCTGGCCTTTCTGTCGCTTCGCGTGTCGCATAAGAGCCACAGGCAAGCGAACGGCTTCACCTGGGGGCCGATCGCCGAGGTGGCGAAATTGTTCGCCGGCATCTTCGTCTGCATCGTGCCGGTCATCGCCATCCTGCGAGCCGGCCACGAGGGCGCGTTGGCGCCACTGGTGGCGCTGGTGAGCACGGCCGGCGGCCAGCCAAACGACCTCGCCTATTTCTGGCTGACCGGGGCGCTGTCATCCTTCCTCGACAATGCCCCGACCTACCTGGTGTTCTTCGAGCTTGCCGGTGGCGACGCCAGGCACCTGATGACGGAGGCCGCCTCGACGCTCGCCGCGATCTCGGCCGGCGCGGTGTTCATGGGCGCCAATACCTATATCGGCAACGCGCCCAACTTCATGGTGTTCGCCATCGCCAGGCATCGCGGCTTCAAGATGCCCGGCTTCTTCGGCTACATGGCATGGTCGGGCCTGGTGCTGATCCCGACATTTTTGGTTGCGGGCTTCTTGTTCTTCCGCTGATCAGCCGACACCGACATACCGCCGCACAGCGGACGGATCGGCGCGCAGTGCTTCGACGTCGACCGTCTCGCGGTTGCGGCCGTTCTCGACGAACGAGACGCGATCCGCAACCGACAGCACGGCGTCGACGCGCTGCTCGACCAGAATGGTAGAGACGCCGAGCTCGCGCAGCTTGGCCACCGTCTCGCGGATCTTGGCTATCATCGACGGCATCAGCCCTTCTGTCGGCTCGTCGAGCAAAAGCACCTGCGGCTCAAGGCACAGAGCCCTCGCCATCGCCAGCATCTGCTGCTCGCCGCCGGAGAGCGTGCCGGAACGTTGCTTCAACCGCTCGCGCAACAGCGGGAACAGGTTCAGCACTCTTTCCCGCACAGCCTTGCCCTTGCCGCGCGCCATCAGGCCGATCTCGATGTTTTCCGCCACCGTCATGTCGGCGAACAGGCGCCTGCCCTGCGGAACATAGGCGACGCCGGCCTTCGGCACGTCATGCGCTGCGAGCCCGGTCAGTTCCGCGCCGCCCAGCCTGATCGAGCCGGCCGCGGCC
>JAFKFE010000725.1:0-2956 GCA_017308345.1 Alphaproteobacteria bacterium
ATGCCCGCCTGCGCGACCCGAATGACTGCGACATCGCGCCGGATGGCCGCATCTATTTCACGGATTCCACCAAGCGCTACGACGCCCACGATTGGGCGCTGGACTCCATCGAGAACCGCGCCACGGGGCGCCTTCTGGTCTATGACCCGAAGGACGGATCGACCAAGACGCTGCTCGACGGCTACCGCTACACCAACGGTGTGTGCATGGCGCATGACGGCAAGTCGCTGTTCTTCGCCGAAAGCTGGGCCTGTCGCGTACACCGCTACTGGCTGGAGGGGCCGAAGGCAGGCACCGCCGAATGCGTCATCCGCGACATGCCGGGTTATCCCGACAACATCAACCGGGCTTCCGACGGTAATTACTGGATGGCATGGCTCGGCATGCGCACGCCAAGCTTCGACCTGTCGCTGCGCCATCCCGATATGCGCAAGCGCATGACGCGGCGCCTGCCGCAGGACGAATGGCTGTTCCCCAACATCAACACCGGCGGCGTGGTGAAGTTCAACGAGAAGGGCGGTATCGTCGAGACGCTCGGCGATCTCTCCGGCAACGCGCATCCGATGGTGACCTCGATGCGCGAGCACAAGGGCTATCTGTTCGTCGGTGGCATCCTCAACAACCGCATCGGCCGCTACAAGATTTCGGGCGCGGACCCGAACTGGACCAGCGCCGCTTCCTATTGGGGAGGCAAGCCGTGATCCTCGATCCGATCCTGGATGTCTTCCGCGGCAAGGCGGTCACCATACCGCCGCTCGACGGCGCCTTCCGCCCCAACACGCGGCTGGATGATGCGCCGGCCTTCGCCGAACTGACCGAGCCGGACAATCTGCTGACAGTGGGTGGCCGGCTGTTTGTCTCCAGCGGTAACGCCGTCCTGGCGATCGCAGCCGGTTCCGAGCCCGTCGCGGTCGAGACCTTTCAGTCTCCCGTCAGCGCGCTGGCGCTTTCGCCGTCGGGCGAACTGACGGTCGGGCTGGAAAGCGGCAAGCTGCTGATAGCCGGCAAGGAGGTCTCGCTGCCGGCCGAAATCGGATGCATCACCGCGCTTGCCTATGCCGATGACGGCACGCTGTGGCTGGCCAATGGTTCGGCAGGGCATCCGCCGTCGCAATGGGCGGCCGACCTGATGACGAAGGGCGCATCCGGGTCGCTGTGGCGGTGCGGGCCTGGAGGAATCGGCTTCCAGAAGATCGCTGGCGATATCGCTTTTCCCTATGGGCTTCACCCCATCGGCGCCGACGTGCTGGTGAGCGAAGGCTGGCGCCACCAGCTCGTGCGCTTCGACGGCGCGAACGGGAACCGGTCGACCGTGCTGGCGCATCTGCCCGGCTATCCTTCGCGGCTCTCGCCGGCCGGCGATGGCGGGGCGTGGCTGACGCTGTTTGCGCCGCGCAACCGGCTGATCGAATTCGTGCTGCAGGAAACGCATTATCGCCAGGACATGATCGACCAGGTGCCGCCGGCCTATTGGATCGCGCCGGCGCTGGCCTCCAACCGCAGCTTCCTCGAGCCGCTGCAATGCGGCGGCATCCGCACCATGGGCATCCACAAGCCGTGGTCGCCCAGCCGCTCCTACGGGCTCGTCGTGAAGCTCGACCGGAGCCTGCAGCCGCAGTTCAGCCTGCACAGCCGCGCCAATGGCACGCGCCATGGCATCTGCAGCGTCGCGGAACGGGACGGCCGCCTGTTCGTCGCCTCGAAGGGCGGCGACTGCGTGCTTGCCGTCGATCTCGCTTCGGGAGGTTTCTGATGGAACCGATCGTCCGTCTGGAAAACGTCACCAAGACCTATCGCGGCGTGCCGGCGGTGAAGGATGTCAGCTTCGACCTGAGGAAGGGCGAGATCCACGCGCTACTTGGCGAGAACGGCGCCGGCAAGTCGACGCTGACCAAGATCATCGCAGGCGTCGTCGACGCCACTTCCGGCAAGATGTTCCACAAGGGCGTGGAGATCGCTTACGCCTCGCCGCATGCCGCCCTGGAAGCCGGCATCGCCATGGTGTTCCAGGAGACCAGCCTGGTGCCGTCGATGACGGTGGCGCAGAACCTCTATCTCGGCACGGAGAAATTCCTCAACCGGCTGCGCGGCACCTATATCTCGGCGCAGCAGTTCCTGCAGTCGCTGAACTTCCCCGTGGACCCGAACGCGATGGTGGCGACGCTGGGCGCCGCCAAGCGGCAGATGGTCGAGATCGCGCGCGCCGTCCACCACAATGCCGAGATCATCATCTTCGACGAGCCGACGGCGACGCTGACGCCGGAGGAGAAGCGGCACTTCTTCGCGCTGATCCGCAGGCTCAAGGCGCGCGGCGTCTCGATCGTCTTCATCAGCCACGCACTGGAAGAAGCGCTGATGATCGCCGACCGCATCACGATCCTGCGCGACGGCGAGTTGGTCATCACCGACGATACGTCCGCTTTCGACCGTGACAGAATTGTCGCCGCGATGGTCGGGCGTTCGCTGTCGGGACAGATCTACCGCCAGCGCGACGAGACGAAATTGCGCAAGGCCGGAAAGAAAGTGCTCTCGGTGCAGGACATCTCGATGAGCAACATCGTGCGCAACAATTCCTTCTCGATCTTCGAGACCTTCAAGATCGTGTCGGGCATCTACAAGCGCGATTTCCTGCGCGGCGGCGCGATCGAGCTCGACGACAAGCCGGTGCGCTATCTGGTGCCGAGCGAGGCTGTGGCCGACGGCATCGTCTATGTCACCGAGGACCGCAAGAGCGAAGGCATTTTCGAGACGATGGGGATTGCCGAGAACCTGTTCGGCGGGCTGCTCGCGGCTGGCCGCGAGAAGGCCTGGGTGATCAACCAGCAGGAGATGCAGCAGCTTTCCGCCGAATGGACGAAGACGCTCAACATCAAGGCGATCAACGACAATGCCCGCGTGGTCGAGCTTTCCGGCGGCAACCAGCAGAAGGTGGTGATCGGCAAGGGGCTGGTGCAGC
>JAFKFE010000725.1:3024-3944 GCA_017308345.1 Alphaproteobacteria bacterium
GCCGTGGTCGTCATCTCGTCCTACCTGCCCGAGATCATGAACCTGTCCGACCGCATCCTTGTCTGCCGGCAGGGCCGCATCGTCGAGGAGTTCTCGCCGGCGGAGGCGACGGAGGAGAAGATCATGTATGCGGCGGTGCATTAGGGTGTTGGCTGGTGGGCACTTCGACAATTGGCCGAATCGTCCTTCCCTTCGCCCTAGAATGACGAGGCTGAGGTGCTTCGGCCAACCTCCACGGTCGCGCGCCTTCTCGCGCTAAAAACTGAATCGGACAAACCGATTAGCCGTCTGTGCTCGACGCTTGATTCAATGACTTGATCCACTGATTCAACGAAAGGAAACACCATGGCCACCACAAAGCTTCTGACCGACGCCGAGGTCGAAAAGACCCCGGTGGTGAAGGCCGTGTTCGACGATATCCGGGCGACGCGGAAATCCGACTTCGTCAACAATTTCTGGCGCGGGCTCGCCAACGATCCGGCCTCGCTGAAGCGGGTGTGGGAGCAGTTGAAGGCGGTGATGGTCGCCGATAGCGCCATCGATCCGCTGACCAAGGAGATGATCTATATCGCCGTCTCGGTGGCCAATGGCTGTTCCTACTGCATCCATTCGCACACGGCTGCGGCGCGGGCCAAGGGCATGACCGACGCACAGCATGGCGAGCTGGTGTCGATCATCGGCCTGGCAGGGCAAACCAATCATCTGGTCACCGCGATGCAGATCCCGCTCGACCCGCAATTCGAGGTGAAGTGAAGCGCCGCCTTCACCTTCTCCCCTCGCGGGAGGTGAGGTCGCGCTACACCGGCCGATAGACCCTCTCGGCGGTGTTCCAGAAGATGTCCGCCGCGGCTTTCGGGCCATGCTTGGCCATCGCCGCGCGGTGCGCCCCGATCAATTCGGCATGGCTGGTCCAAAGCTTC
>JAFKFE010000726.1 GCA_017308345.1 Alphaproteobacteria bacterium
ATCTGGGTTTGCGGCTCCAGGACAATGCCCTGCGCCTCCAAACTGCGATGATCGATGCGGGCGTCGATGTCGAGTTCGGCAAGGCGCTCATTGGCCAGCTCCGCCCATCGCTCGCGCCAGCGCTCGACCAGCTGGGTATCATTCCAGTCTCGGACCTTGGCACCAAAACCGTTCTCGTCAACGGACCGCATGGTGAGCATGACGTGAGCATGCGGTTTCGGACTGCCATCCTCTGCCCGGTCCCAATGCACATTAAGGTCCGCGACCATGCCCCGGTTGACAAACTCCGCCTGGACGAAGTCGCGCGCCAACTCGATGCCTTGCGCCTGGCTGAGTTCACGCGGCAGCGCAAACTCGACCTCGCGGGCGAGCTGCGCATCCTTGCGTAGCTCGAACGCTTCGACATCGTTCCACAGCCGTTCGCGGTCGCGCCAGGCCTCCGGTGCATCCTCCGGCAACATCACCTCGGAATGAACAACACCCCGTTTGGCCGAAAAATCATGGCTGCGTTCGATCCGCTCGTCGCGCAGCCGCGACGCTGAACGGTAGGCCGCAGACGCCACAGCACTGCTCCCTGCCTTGCGGCCAATGACCTTGACGTGAAGATGATAGATCGCCATCGCAACCAGATCATTTGCACGGCAAAGCGCACGTCGGCACGACGTATAAGCGCGCCCTCCCTCGAAAAATTCTCGGGATGGACCAGCCCATCCCGGGCTGTCTCGGCAACCCTGAAGCCTCCTGGCGAATGCTCCCCTATCATCCTCCGATCGAAAACCGATGGAGACAGCCATGCGTAAACCACGCGACTTCGACGCGGAACTGAAGATACTGGAAGACAAGGCGCGAGAGCTCAGAACGCGAAAGGTGCAGCAGCTTGGCGAACTGGTGATAGCCACCGGCGCCGATCAACTTAGCTCCGACGAGTTAGCTGGTGCACTGGTCGCAATCACTGAGACGAAAGACGCGGCAAAGCGTGAGGCATGGGCCAAGCGTGGGGAGATATTTTTCGGGAGCCGGTCCCGGCGAGCTGCTCCGGCATCTCAGCGCAACCTGCGCGGCGCTGCAGCGCAACCGAGCAGCTCGCAATCGCCGGCAGGCGGCACGGGCTCGGCATGACATGCGCACCTGGCAGGTCGAGCGCCGCAAGCGCACACGGCACCTCATCGAACTTGGCGGTCTCGTCGTCAAGGCAGGCATCGTCGAACTGACCAATGACGATCGTGCCATCATCTACGGAGCTATGCTCTGGATTGCCGCTAAGTTGCGGAGCCATGAAGGCGAGCATGCGCGGGATCTTTGGGCCGGGAACGGAAAGGAGGCGTTCGATGCAGAACGGCATGAAGAGCAAAACAGCCAGCGAGGATAGCGCTGGTTGGCCGATGGCCTACCCCTCTGGGGACGGCAGCGGCGGACCGACACTGGGTGAAGGTACGGTCCAGGTTTGAAGACCGACCAGAAGTTTTCGCGGCCCGATCGCTTCTCTCAGCTAGCATCGGCGGTCCGTTAATCTCACATAAGATGGCCGAGGAACATCCGATTGACCGGTTGGCCGGCTTTTGCCCCCTGGAATTGGGTGTGGAATGCTGGCAGGCTAGCGGCGTGAAAGGCAAGCTAGCCTTCATCCAAGCGTCGCTGTCCGACATCGGCCAGACAGTCGCAGCCGTACAGCCGAAGCCTGATCCAGCGGTCCATCCGAAGCGATTCCGTGTTCCCGGACTACATCTTATGTCTCGAGGACGGGAAGAAGTTCAAATCGCTGAAGCGCCATCTCAACGTGCACTATAGGCAGACGCCCGACGAGTACCGTGACAAGTGGAGATTGAAGGCGGATTACCCGACGGTGGCCCGAACTATGCGGAGCAACGTTCGGCGTTGGCGAGCGCGAGCGGGCTGGGAAGAAAGGCTGGGGCGAAGCCAGCGAAAAGGGCGACAGTGAAGAAGGCTTAGCGTTGCCAGGATCCGCCTAAACGGGACGGCCACTGTTTATATCGAGCACGGGTCAACTCAGGCCTGCGCATCTTTCAATTTCAGCAATTCTGACCCGATCAGATCGGTCCTTATTGCCAATTGCTGGTCGACATCTACAATCCGGCTAAAGGCACGATACGCACCCAGTCCTAGCTTCATGAGCTGGTCTCTATCCCGAAGCACTGCCAGAATTCTCGCAGCCGACTTGTTGAGGTCCTCATCGATTAGCAAGATATCGGTACCGTCCTTGAGGCCAGGGTTCAACCCGAGAGGATCATTTATGAAGTTTGCAACTCCATGGAAGCCGGCCTCTAAACACGCCCCGGTGGGGAACCCGTCGAAGGCTCCGGGTGTCAACACAAATGGCCTGTTGACCGAAACTATGCCGTCCATTCTTGAATAGAACTGACGGAAGAAATCGCTCGGCTGACGTCCATAAAACGTCGTTCGATCGGTGATTTCGCCCAGAGGATGGTCGTACGGCTCGTACTCGCCAACCACATGGAAGCGCAAATGAGAGATCTCTCTTCCAAGAAACTTCCCAATTTCTATAAAATAATCAAATCCTTTCGACTTAATATCGCCGTTGTACTTATGAGCAACGAAACATATA
>JAFKFE010000727.1 GCA_017308345.1 Alphaproteobacteria bacterium
CCGCTTCGCCTATTGCGGGCCGAATGCCAGCCATGCCATCGGGCAGGGGACAAAGGTCGTCGACGCCGGCGGGCGCTACCTGGTGCCCGGCCTTTGCGACGCTCATATGCATGTCGAAAGCGGCATGGTGACGGTGACGGAGTTCTGCCGCGCGGTGATCCCGCACGGCACCACCTCGATGTTCATCGATCCGCACGAGATCGCCAATGTGCTCGGCCTGCCGGGCGTCAGGCTGATGCATGACGAGGCGGTCGCGATGCCGGTCAACGTGCATGTGCAGATGCCGTCCTGCGTGCCGTCGGCGCCGGGGCTGGAGCATGCCGGCGCCGAATTGACGGTCGCCGATGTCGCCGAGGCGATGACCTGGGAAAACATCATCGGGCTTGGCGAAGTGATGAATTTCCCGGGCGTCGCCGCCAACGACCCGGTGATGTCGGGCGAGATCGCCGAGACAGTCAAGGCCGGCAAGACGGTCGGCGGCCACTATGCCTCGCCGGATCTCGGCCTGCCGTTCCACGGCTACGTCGCCGGCGGGGCGGAGGACGACCATGAAGGCACGCGCGCCGAGGACGCGATCGCCCGCGTGCGCCAGGGCATGAAGGCGATGCTGAGGCTGGGGTCGGCCTGGTACGACGTCGCTGCGCAGATCAAGGCGGTCACCGAAGGCGGCATCGACCCGCGCAACTTCATCCTGTGCACCGACGACAGCCATTCCGGCACGCTCGTGCATGAAGGCCATATGGACCGGGTGGTGCGGCACGCCATCAGCCTGGGGCTGAAGCCGGTGACGGCGATCCAGATGGCGACGCTCAACACCGCGCAGCATTTCAGGCTGGAGCGCGAGATCGGCTCCATAGCGCCGGGGCGGCTGGCCGATCTGCTGATCGTGTCCGATCTCGCCCAGATGACTATCGACGAGGTCTATGGCCGTGGCGCAAGGCTGGCCAGGGCCGGCAAGCTCGAGATCGACATTCCAGCCTATGATTACCCTCAGACCGCGAAGAACACGGTCAAGCTCGGCAAGAAGCTCAAGGCAGCGGATTTCGATATCGCCGCGCCGCAAGGCGCCAACGAGGTGCGGGCGCGGGTGATCGGCGTGATTGAGAATCAGGCGCCGACGCGGGCGCTGGAGGCAGACCTGCCGGTCGAGGACGGGCTGGTCGCCATGGACCGGCGCAACGACATCTGCCAGATCGCCCTGGTCGAGCGCCATCGCGGCACGGGCGGGGTCACCAACGCCTTCGTTTCGGGCTTCGGCTACGTGGAAGACTGCGCGATGGCGTCCAGCGTGGCGCATGACGCGCACCACATCATCGTCGTCGGCACCAACAAGGAAGACATGGCTCTGGCCGTCAACCGGCTGGGCGAGGTGGGTGGCGGCGTGGTGCTCTATTCGAAGGGCAAGGAACTGGCGCTTGTCGAAATGCCGATCGCCGGCCTGATGTCCGACGAACGCGCCGAGATCGTCGCGGCGAAGGCCGAGCAATTGACCGAGGCGATGCGCAAGGTCGGCTGCTCGCTCAACAACGCCTATATGCAGCACTCGCTGCTGGCGCTGGTGGTCATTCCGGAGCTCAGAATCTCGGATGTCGGCCTGGTCGACGTGACGACGTTCCAGAAGGTCGACATCTTTATCTAGAGCAATTCCAGGAAAAGTGTGAGCGGTTTTCCGTCCGGAATTGCGTAAAAACAAGGAGATAGACCGGTTCGCCGTTTCCGTGAAACGGTGAAACGCTCTGGGGCAAGTCATCCCCCGGTCGCGATGGTCAGCACCTTGAACGGCGTGGTGATGACGACCTCGGCGACCGAGCCGACGGCCTTGCCGAGATCCTGGCCGATATTGTTGAGCTGCGTCGGGCTGGGCTCGTCCGAAGCAAGGCCGGCCGGTGTGCGCAGGCGATTGCCCAGCAATTGCACGAGAATTGGATTGTCGGCGAATTTGGCATGGTTCAGACCACCGTCGCCGCCCTTGGTCTGGGTCAGGTCGACGACCGTCACGCCGTAGTTGGCAAGATCCGCCGCGTTGCCGTAGTCGCCGACGCGCGGCTTGTCACCTGAAATGAAGCTCGACAGTTTCAGCGCCCGGTCGTCACCCGAAAGCAGGATCGCGAACGGCTTGTCCGGCTTGCCGTAGCGGATCATCTGCTTCTTGAAGACGTCGACGTCGATGTCGGGCGAAGCGAGGATGACATAGCCGAGCTTGCCGCCGAGGTCCCGGTCGCCGGTGATGGCGAGCTGCCGCAGGGCCTCCATCGTCAGCCAGGTTCCCATGGAATGGGCGATGATGTCGATGCTCTTGACGCGTGTGCGGGCGAGCATCCTCAGCGTCACCTCGAGATCGTCGCGCGCAGCGGTCGAACTGTCCTTGTCATAGATGTAGCCGGTGGTCTTGGCGCTCGATGCCCATGAGAACAGCACCGGCGTGCCGGGATATTTCATGTCATGAGCGATCTGCGTCAGCCGATAGACGCCGTCGTCAAAACCGTTGTTGAAGCCGTGCACGAATACCAGAGCGCGGTCGCCGCGCATGGAGATGTCGGCCCCGACCGCCTTGGCGAATTGCTGCGCGTCGCCATAGCG
>JAFKFE010000728.1 GCA_017308345.1 Alphaproteobacteria bacterium
GCGGCCGGCGTCATCCAGCGCGCGGGTCAGCGCGATGATGCCGAGATACATGAGGAAGAGCACGAAGACCGAGGTCAGCCGCGCATCCCACACCCACCAGGTGCCCCACATCGGCTTGCCCCAGATGGAGCCGGTGACCAGCGCAAGCGCTGTAAAGGTGGCGCCGATCGGGGCCGCCGATTTCAGCGCGACATCGGCCAGCGGATGGCGCCAGACCAGCGTGCCCAGCGCCGAGATCGCCATGATCGTGTAGCACATCATGGCGAGCCAGGCGAAAGGCACGTGGATATACATGATGCGCACGGTGATGCCCTGCTGGAAATCCTCGGGCGCCGTGAAGCTCATATACAAGCCCACCGCGAGCAGCACCGCGGCAAGCGCCGCCAGCCAGGGAATGACCTTGTCGGCCAGCCCGACGAAGCGCGTCGGGTTGGCAAGGTCGGCCCAGCCGGAAAAGCGTGAAGTGGTGTCGCTCATGGCGACCTAAATAGACCGGCAATGTGCCGGGGGCAATTCCCCTTCTCCCAAGGGAGAAGGCGAAGCGCTGTGCCTTACGCCGCTTCCGTCACCGGACGGCTGAGGCGGCGGACCTCTTCGTCGTTGAGCAGGCCGCCGGCGCGCAGCAGGGCGGCGAAGCGGCCGTTGCGCAGCGACAGCTCGGTGAAGCCGCCCATCTCGACCACCTTGCCCTTGTCCATGAACACGACGAGGTCGGCGTCGCGGACCGTGGTCAGGCGGTGGGCGATGATGAAGGTCGTGCGGTTGCGCCGCAGCTCGTCGATCGCTTCCTTGACGCGGTCCTCGGTCTCGACGTCGAGCGCGCTGGTCGCCTCGTCGAGCACCAGGATCGGCGCATCCTTGAGCACGGCGCGGGCGATGGCGATACGCTGGCGCTCGCCGCCCGACAGCTGGCCGCCGCGTTCGCCGACGACGGTGTCATAGCCGCCGCTCTTGGCCAGGATGAAGTCCTGCGCGGCGGCGGCGATGGCCGCGGCATCGAGCGGTTGAGCAGGCCGGCGTCCTGGAAGACGGTGGCGATCGAATGGCGCAACGACTTGCGGGTCACCGTGCGGGTGTCGATGCCATCGATCAGGATACGGCCGCTGGACGGCGTGAAGACGCGCTGCAGGAGATTGATGAGCGTCGTCTTGCCGGCTCCGGTCGGGCCGACGATGGCGACCGTCTGGCCGGCCTGGACCTCGAACGAGACATTCTCGATGCCGTGGCCGGAATTGGCGAACTCGAAGCTGACGTCCTCGAAGCGCACATGGCCGGTGACGTTGGTGAGCTCGCGCAGGCCATCGGGCTCGATGGTCTCGGCGGCCGAGTCCTCGAGGCGGTAGAAGTCCTCGAGCTTGGCGCGCGCCTCGGAGATCTGGGTGGTGAAGGCCGACATCTGGTCGAGGCGGGCGATCAGCATTCCGGCAAAGCCGGTGAAGGCGACGACGTCGCCGACGCGGAGCTGGCCACGGGTGACGAGATAGGCGCCGATCGACAGCACGATCATCATGGAGATGGTCGACGACAGGCGGTTCAGCGCGTTGGCGATCGCCCACCAGTCGAGCACAGGGTTCTGCGCGTCGAGCAGGTCCTTGACGTAGCGCTTCAACGTCGCGGTCTCATGGCTGATGCGGTTGTAGCTCTGCAGCACGGCGACATTGCTGACGCTGTCGGAGACATGGGCAAAGACGGTGTGGTAGTGGCGCTCGACGGCGGTCTGCCCCGACTTGGTGCGGCGCATGACGATGCGGCCGATGCCGACGTAGAGCACGCCGAGACCGAGCAGCACGATGGACATGCGGACATCCATGGCGAGCGCGGTCGGCACCAGCAGCACCAGAGCGATGGCGGTCGAGAGATGCACGCGCATGAATTCGAGCCAAAGGCTGAACAGGGTCTCGACGGCGCGCAACAGCGTGTGCAGCGAATTGGACGTGCCGCGCTGGTGATGCCAGGCGAGCGGCATGGTTATGACGCGCTCGAAGGACTGGCAGAGCACTTCGGAGCGGCGGGCATGGGCGAAGCGATCGGCGCCGCGCGCCACCAGCACGAAGGCGACGACGTTGAAGACGCCGAGAGCGGCCCAGACGGCGAGCGTCGAGAACACCGGACCTTTTTCGGAAATGGCGCCGATCACGCGGCCCAGCAGGATCGGCTCGAGGATCGCGATCGCCGCGAGCGCGACGTTGGCGCCGCAAATCAGCGCGACGCGCTTCTTGTCGGCCGCCAGATAGCTCAGAGCTCTCAAGTAGATCTGCAGAAGTGACACTTCGGCTACTCCGCCAAACTCTTCTATGCGCCCAGTTCCGGATCTATAGGCTCAATTCCAGAATTGTGCACTGCACCATTTCCTGACACGTACGGGTTAACGCGTCGCAAAACAATGCCCGTCTATCGCTTCCGTTCCCATTTAGCGAACAAAAGATGACGACGGTGCGAAATCTGACGTGATCACCTAACGGTTTGAGATAAAAGGTGAAATGCCAGCCTTACGGCAAAATAATGGCAGTTTCCCCGCGCTGCCACATTTTTAATCACCTGCTGCTTGCTTAGCTGGCCCTAAAACAGGGAGCGGGATCGGGCGCGGCAGCCGCGCCAAGTAAAAACACGAGCTTGGCCGCGCGCCCCGAAGGGTGCGCGGCCAACAAGCCAAACCTTTGATTTTATGCGGGTATCCTGACAACAACCTCGGTCTTGTCGCCGGCTTTCGGCTCAAAAGAGGCTGTCTTTTTCTTTGCACCGTCCACTTCGAGCGAGATCGACTTGGTCTTTTTGTCGCGGATAACACGAACCTTGATCTCGCCTTCGAGTATCTTGAGCGTCGCGGCGTATCCGTCCCAGTGCCCGGGGAGCCTGGGCCTAAACGTGATCTCCTTGCCGCGCCGCTCGATGCCGAGGATGCCTTCCACCGCGGCGCGGTAAAGCCAGCCTGCCGAGCCGGTGTACCAGGTCCAGCCGCCGCGGCCGCCCTTGCCTTCGCCGGAATAGATGTCGGCGGCCACGACATAGGGCTCGACGCGGTAGTGCTCGGCCGCCTTCTCGTCCGAGGCGTGGTTGACCGGATTCAGCATCGAGAAGCAGCGATAGGCCTCGTCGGTGCGGCCCATTTCGGCCAGCGCGATCACGAACCAGGTGGCGGCATGGGTGTATTGGCCGCCATTCTCGCGCACGCCCGGCGGATAGCTCTTGATATAGCCGGGATCATGCTCGCTCTTCGAGAAGGGCGGCGTGAACAGCTTGACGATCTTGAGCTCGTCGTCGACCAGCATATTGGTCGCCTGCTCCATCGCCGTCGTCGAGCGGGCCGGATCGCCCTCGCCCGACAGCACGCTCCAAGACTGGGCGATGGAGTCGATCTTGCACTCGTCGGAACTGTGAGAGCCGAGCGGCGTGCCGTCGTCGAAGCTGCCACGCCGGTACCATTGGCCGTCCCAGGCGGTGCTTTCCAGCGCCCGCTTCAGCACGTCCGCATGCTTTGTCCAGGCCTGCGCCCGCTTGGTGTCGCCCTGTCCCTTGGCGACAGGGGCGAAGTCGGTGAGCGTCTTCAACAAGAACCAGCCCAGC
>JAFKFE010000729.1 GCA_017308345.1 Alphaproteobacteria bacterium
AAGGCATAGCCCGAACCCGCGACCTTCTCGGTCAGGGCGACGATCGAATCCTCTACGTCCTTGGCGTTGTAGACATCGCCCTTGTGGGTCTCGACCACCGATTCCAGCGACTTCGAGTCGACTTCGGCGATGGTGCTTTCCACACTGACGTCGCCGAACGTGTAGCGGTCGCCTTCCTGCACGGTGATGGTGACGGTGTATTTGTTGGTGGCGTCGTCAAGCTCGCCCACGGCGGACACGACCTGGAAGTCGGCGTAGCCGTGATTGTAGTAGAAGCGACGCAGCAACTCCTGGTCGGCGCGCAGCTTGTCCTCGTCATAGACGTCGTCGCGCAGCACGAAGGACAGCCAGGACGAACGCTTGGTGTTGATGACATCCGACAGGCGGCGGCTGGAATAAGCGTGGTTGCCGACGAAATTGATCGCCGCGATCTGGGTGCGGCCGCCTTCATTGATGTTGAAGACCACGTTCACGCGGTTGTCGCCGAGGTCCATGATCTGCGTGGTTACGGCGGCGTCGTCACGGCCGATGCGCTTGTAGGCGGCCTTGACCGCCTCGACATCGGCATCGAGCGCCTGCTGCGAGAAGGTCGCGCGCGGCTTCAGCTGGATAGCAGCCTGGAGCGCGTTGTCCTTCAGCTTCTTGTTGCCCTGGAAAAGGACCTGGTTGACGACCTTGTATTCGGAAACCTTGACCACCAGGCTCGAACCGACCTGGTTGATCTGAACGTCCGAGAACAGCCCGGTGCCGAACAGCGCCTTCACGGCGTCGTCGATATCGGAGCTGGAGAAGGGCTTGCCCGGCTTGATCGAGATGTAGTTGCGGATGGTCTCCGCATCGACACGTTGGTTGCCGCTGACCTCGACACGCGAAATGACCGCGGCCTCGGCCACGGACGTGGCAGCGAACTGCACTGCGAGCGCGCCTGGCACGACCAGAGCGGCGGACAAAGCCGCCGCGGAAGCGGCGCTCAGAAACTTGGATGCTGCCTTCATCGGGCTTTTGTACCTTTTTCTCGTAGTCCCCACGGCGAGAAAACCGGACGTGCGGTATTTTCCCTTACCGTATTAACCGGATTTTCCCTACACGCAAGGCTTCCGGTTAATTTGTATTTACTTAACCGTACCGCGTGGCTTTCGCGTCACGCATATCCCCACGCATGGTAAACGGCATCTCAATGCGGCCAGGGCTGAAGCCAAATTTCTTCATGATTTCAGCACCCAAACAGATCATTCCAAAAAACGAAGCCCATGAATCCGAGCACCAGGAACAGCCCGGTTCGATAGGCCATCTCCATCATCCGCTCCGAAACGGGCCGCCTTATGACGGCCTCCACGCCGTAGAACAACAGGTGGCCGCCGTCGAGAGGGGGAATCGGCAGAAGATTGAGAAATCCTATTCCCACTGACAGAAATGCAACAAGCTGCACCAGCCACTCGAAGCCGAGCTTGGCCGCCTGCCCCGACATCTTCGCGATCTTGATCGGACCGCCGAGCTGGCATTTGTCCTCACGCCCAAGCGCAAAGCGCTGCAGGAACTGGCCTGTGCGCTCGATCACGTGTCCGGTTTCCTCGACCGCAGCCACCACGGCGCCGGCCGGCGTATAGGAGATCAGGCGTGGCTAGCAGACCTCGGCATTGTTGACGACGCCGATAACCGCGACCTTGACCTTATTGCCCAGCGCATCCTGTTGCTCCATGGGCTCCGGCGTCGCCGTCAGGGCAATTTCCTTGCCGTCGCGCAGCATCGTGAAGGTGATGGCGTCGCCTGCCCGACCTGAAACCAGGCGCTGCACGTCCGCGAAGGTCTCAACCTTGCTGCCGTCGACTTTGACGAATCGGTCGCCTGGCAGGATTCCGGCTTTCTCGGCCGGGCTGCCCGCCGTGACCTCGGCCACCGTCGGCTCCAGGACCGGACGGCCATAGAGGGAAAACAACACCGCAAACACGGCAATCGTCAGCAGGAAATTGAACAGCGGCCCCG
Source organism: Alphaproteobacteria bacterium (assembly GCA_017308345.1). Lineage (GTDB taxonomy): Bacteria > Pseudomonadota > Alphaproteobacteria > Rhizobiales > Rhizobiaceae > Mesorhizobium. The sequence goes on from JAFKFE010000729.1 coordinate 1,984, forward strand.
CAATGACGGTCGCGGCCCGTTTCCAGACGGGCTGCGTGTGGAAGGCGACCTTGCGTTCGGCCTCAGTCAGTGATTCGATCTCTTCGGTGCTCGGCTGGCTCGATGTCGCATTCATGTCGCCGACGAATTTGACATAGCCTCCAAGCGGAATGGCGCAAAGCTTCCAGCGCGTCCCGTGGCGGTCGTAGAAGCCGAAGAGCTCTGGGCCGAAGCCGATGGAAAAGGCCTTCACGCCGATGCCGCACCAGCGGCCGATAAGATAGTGGCCCATCTCGTGGACGAATACGACCACGGTCAGCACAAACAGAAACGGCACGAGCGTGCCAAGGACGAAGCCCTGCGTGCTGAAGACCGCGTGAAAGATATCGTTCAAGTCATGCCCTCAAATTCGCCCGCACGCGACACTCCACCGCGACTGTGGCATCAATCCGGGCGAATCCGTGGCGCGCGCCATTTTTCGCCTTGACCGCAGCGTCGTTCAGTTCGGAAACAGCCCCAGTGCCGGATGCTCGGCGCCCGCCGCGATCCAACCAATGACGTACAGCGCGAACGCGGCCGCGACAAGCCCGTCGACCCTGTCCATGACGC
>JAFKFE010000730.1:0-2570 GCA_017308345.1 Alphaproteobacteria bacterium
CTTGTAGTGTTGCGAAAGACCGAGCCCGCTAAGCCAGCCAAACGCGACGAGATAGAGCAGAGCACCGGCGTGCTGCTCCAGCGTCCCGTCTGCTACCAAGGCAAACAGCAGCGCTGCCGACAAGGCGAGCGCCAGAAAGGCCCCCTCCGCCGCGCGGCTATTCAGTTCGACCGCGCGCCGCTTGCGGTGACGATAGAAAAAAATCAGATCGACGCCGTAATATGCGAGGGATGCGCCGCCGAACAGAACGGCGAGTATCCGGGCAGAGATCGTGATGTCGGGAGTTCCTAGCAGGCTCGCAAAAGGTGTCGCCAAGACCATGAGCAGCAACGCGACCGCGCCTGTCCACCACGCCGCATAGCTGCTCCGACGCTCCTTGTCCGGCGACAGCATGAACATAGGCAGGAGCCGATAGGAGACACCGATCGCAGTAAAGCTCAACCATCCGCCAAGTCCGATCGCAATGTGAACAGGCAATGCGTGCGTTCTTAGGTCGATATTGGCCAGTGCCGGAAGGTAGCCGGAGAGCAGCAGTGCGAAAAGCGCACCGAGGACCGCGGTAGCGAGCACGCTCGGCAAGCCTACCGCAACGAAGCGCGCGGGAAGTGGAAGGCGAGCGCCCCAGAGTGTGCGACCGAGGACACCCGCCACCAACGCAAAGCCAACTGGCAGCAATGCGGCGGCGAAGGCCAGCAGCGGAAGTCCCATCTCGAACGTACCCGCGAGTTCCAGGAAGCCGCCGAGCAGGCATCCTAGGCCGGCCAGAAGGCACACCAAGGCAGGCAACACCAGCCGCTCGCCACGCAATGGGCTGGCGATCAGCACGGGCACGAACTGGAACAGCGCGCCGCACATCAGAAGGCTGAGCCAACCAATCGTCACCATATGAACGACGACCAGCGTTTCGGGCGCCTCCACCACCACCGAAGGGAAACCATAGCCGACGACCATCAGGGCTTGCGCGCCGACAAAAAAGAGCAGCGCCGCGGCGAAATAAGACATCGTCCAGCGCGAAAGCGCAGAGTTCACCATGATTTCCTCCCGGCGGTACCGCCAGTCCTCGATATCGGTATCGAAATCCATCGGGGCGTCATTGTTGCCGAGCGCTCCAGCGAAACAGGCTCCACCTATTTACGGTCGCGCGCGTCGATCTGCCGGCTGTGCGCGCCACTTTTCGTATTCTGAGCTGCCACGGCCTTTTGATCTTTGTCCAAACGCAAGCTAGAGGCGGTCAATGGTCCAAGACTTCCTCGCATCACTCAAAGCGGTTCCGTCAGAGGCTGGTCTCCAGAGACTCGGATTGGGAGGAGACCGGACGGCATGAAGCGCAATCTGCTGATCTTCCGTCCGGCCGGCGTATTCTTCGCCCTCGCCGCCATGGTCGCGGCTATTTTGCCGTGGCTGTGGCTACTGCCGCTGGCCGATCCCGGGCAGGCACATGTTCGGTTGGGGATATTTGGTTTTGGCGGCATGACGGTCTCTGGCTATCTTCTGACCGCTCAGCGGGCATGGACGGGGGCGGAGGCTCCCCTGCCGATACTGGGGCTGGCTGCCTTGGCTCTGGGCGCGCGAATGCTGGCGCTGGCGGAGCCGCAATCGACTTGGCTGGTGTGCCTACCCTTGCTGGTCGTCGCGCTGGCAATCCTGCTGCCCGTTCTGTACGCGAGGCGGTGGGACAAGGCACCGCTGGCACTCGTGCCACTCGGACTGGTGATAGCGGAAGGAGCATTGGTCCGTCAGCAGATATCGGCTGCGGCACTTCCCCAAGCGATGGGCGCGCTGATCCTGCCGGTAGGTGGCCGGATGATAACCGCCTTCTTGATCGAAGAGCGCCGCAGGTCCAGCCATATCAGGCAAAGTCCCCAAGGTCAGTCGGCTGCGCAGGTGGTGTGCCGGGCGTGGGGTCGGACTGCGGTGCGGGAATGTCGATGTCGGGAGTCGGCGGCGCGATTTCCGGCGGACTGTCGCTCGGCTGCCCGGGCTGTGCTGGTTCGGGCGGGACTTCGGGCGGTGGTACACTGGCCATTCACGCTCTCCTCGAACCCACAACGTCCAAGGATGGCCGGAGTTGCTGACGAACCGAACATCAAAATAATTCAGTAGCGGCCGCTTTCGGGATCGACACTGACCGCGCTCAATGTTGGTAATTGGGGCGCAATTCCGCCAACTTAATTGTAGCAGCGGCTCGGGAGCTGGATGACGACGTCGCGACCTGTGCTAGAGCGCTTGCTGCCGTAGCAATATTAATTCGCATCGGTGTTAGCGACGCGAGAATGCCTTTACTGCAAGCGCAACGGACGAGGCTTGGCATTGAATTTTGATCAAGAAGATCACGCGGACGCCTCGGACCTGTTTGCAGGCTTAGGAGAAGTCCGCTCGCTTGCTCGTGAGCTGGACTGGTCAAGCACGCCCTTGGGATCGACACGGCATTGGTCCCCGGCGCTCCGAACGATGGCGCGGTCGATCTTCGATTCTCCATTTCCGATCTGCCTTTGGTCGGGGCCGGAATATGCTCTCGTTTATAATGATCCCTATCGCAGGATCCTGGCCGCCAAACATCCAGCGGCGCT
>JAFKFE010000730.1:2583-3060 GCA_017308345.1 Alphaproteobacteria bacterium
CAGCTTCAACCGCAATTTGACGGTGTGCGAGCGGGAGGTGACCCGGTTTACTTCGAGGATGCCCCGTTCGTCATGGCCCGGCTCGAAGGTGGCGGTACCGAAACCGCTTATTTCAATTATTCGCTATCCGCGCTGCGCGACGAGGACGACATCGTTGCAGCGGTGCTCAACATCACGCCCGAGACGACGGATCGAGTCCGACTCGAACAACGCCTGGGCGAGGAACAGGCCGCGCTGGCGGCCAGCGAGGAGCGCTTGCGGCTCGCCGTCGAGAATGCCGATATCGGACTGTGGGACGTCGATGTATTCAGTGGCGGGCTGACCGTGTCGGCGCGCACCAAAGCCATGTACGGCATTTCGGCCGACGTGCCGGTGACTCTGGACCACTTCTTCAACGGGCTGCATCCCGACGATCGCGCGATCATCGACGCCGGATATCGCGCCGCCAGCGATCCCAACCTCCGCGCGATCTACGAT
>JAFKFE010000731.1 GCA_017308345.1 Alphaproteobacteria bacterium
CCAAGCGCTGGAAGCTTTTTCCGGCGAGTTGATCGTCGCGCCGAGCGCTACTCCAGCCAGTTCTCGACCCTCAGCTTCCGGATCCGGGTGAACTCGGCCGTGTTGGCCGTGACCAGCGTAGTGCCCGACACACATGCATGCGCAGCGATAAAGAGGTCGTTGTGGCCGATGGGCTTGCCCATGCCTTCAAGTTCGGCGCGAAGCGCGCCGTACTCAACGTCCACCGGCACGTCGAGCGGCAGTATCGGAATCTCCGCCAGCAGGTCCTCGACCTTCTTCAGCAGCCTGGCCGATCCCTTTCTGGCGCAGCCATAGCGCAATTCGGAAGCAACCACGATACTGGTGCAGACGGCGTCCTCGCCTGCGCGCTGCACCGCGCCGGCGGCCTTGCCGGCCGGATTTCGGATCATGTCGCTGATGATGTTCGTGTCCAGCATGAACCGCATCAGAAAATGTCCTCGGGCTCGACGGGGCTGTCGTCGATCTCGGGGAAGTCGTCTTCAAGACCGAGAGGCGGTTCCTTGGCCCACTGAGCGAGCAAGGCGACAAGGCCGGGTTTGCGGACCGGCTCGATGATGAGGCGCTCGCCGTCTCGGCTGATCAGAACCCTGTCGCCGGGGAGCTCGAACTCGACAGGAATGCGCACCGCCTGGCTGCGATTGTTGCGAAACAATTTTGCTTCCTTCGGTGGCATTGTGGGTTGGCGTTGAGCCATGGTGATTTCCTTTTGTATATGCCAATTGTATATGCCAGGCCGTCCCGAAATGCAAACTTCTGTTTCTGAAGCTCGCCGTTGAACGACTCTGCTTGGAAGGAAATCCTAACAACCAACTGTTTCGGCGATCTCTTTTCTCACCAGGGCACCGTCCGCTTGGCACCCATGTCTCGCTGCGTACCATAGCCGCCGCTACTATTGGCACATCAGCATATTTTCATCGGAGCCACTTTTCATGAAGCGTCTATTGCTCGGCATCGCGGCTGTTGCCGGCCTTGTCCTCGCGTCCTCCCAAGCCTGGTCGGCCGACAAGCTTTTGAATGCATCCTATGACGTCGGCCGCGAGTTGTTCGTCGACATCAACAAGGCCTTCATCGCCAAGCACCCCGGCGTCACCATCGATCAGTCGCATGCCGGCACTTCGGCGCAGGCGCGCGCCATCGCCGAGGGTCTTGCCGCCGATGTCGTCACCTTCAACCAAGTCACCGACGTCGACTTCCTGGTCAAGAAGGGCCTCGTCTCGGCCGACTGGCAGAAGGATTTTCCGGACAACGCCTCGCCCTTCTATTCGCTGCCCTCGTTCCTGGTGCGCGCGGGCAACCCAAAGCACATCAAGGACTGGAACGACCTGGTGCGCGACGACGTGCAGGTGATCTTCCCGAACCCGAAGACATCGGGCAACGCGCGCTACACCTATCTCGCCGCCACCGCCTACGCCAGGGAAGCCTTCAAGGGCGACGACGCCAAGGTGAAGGAGTTCATCACCAAGCTCTTCAACAACGTGCCGATCTTCGACACCGGCGGCCGCGCCGCCACCACCACTTTCGTCCAGCGCGAGATCGGCGACGTGCTGATCACATTCGAGTCGGAGACGCGCGGCATCCGCAAGGAATATGGCGACGACAAGTTCGAGCAGGTCACCCCTTCGGTCAGCCTGCTGGCCGAGTTCCCGGTGGCAATCGTCGACAAGGTCGCCGACGAGCATGGCAGCCGCGATCTCGCCAAGTCCTATCTCGACTTCCTCTACACGCCGGATGGCCAGGAGATTGCCGCCGAGAACGGCCTGCGGGCTCGCGATGCGACGGTCGCCGCCAAGCACAAGGCTGACTTTCCGGATGTCCGCCTGCTGACGGTGGAGGAGGTGTTCGGTGGCTGGGACAAGGTGCAGAAAGAGCATTTCGCCGCCGGCGGACTGCTCGATCAGGCCTATGGCAGCCGCTGAAAAAGGCTCCACAATCAGGAGGCGCAAGGAGGCCGGCTTTGCCGGCCTCCTTCATGTAAGCCGGGCTGCGCGAGTTCGCGGGGGAAATCTGAGCCCCAACGTGAAAAACGTTACGAAGAATCAACGCGTTTATGCCTAGGCTGCGCCCGCAAATTGTTGGGCCAGAGCGCGTTTCACGGTCAAACTGTCATGATTTGCACACAAACAACCGCCAGATGCAGGCGCATTGGGGTTTGATGAACTGAATCGGGCATGCTGACCAAAAAAGGCAAATACGGCCTCAAGGCCCTCGTGCATCTTTCCAGCCTGCCGGCTGGCCAGCTTGCATTCGTCAACGACATCGCGGTCGCCAACAACATCCCGAAGAAATTCCTGGATGCGATCCTGGGCGAGCTGCGCAATGCCGGTTTCGTCCAGAGCCGCAAGGGCAAGGAAGGCGGCTACCGCCTCGCCCGGCCCGCTTCCGAGATCAAGATCGGCCATGTCGTGCGCGTGCTCGACGGCCCGCTGGCGCCGATCCCTTGCGCCAGCCGCACGCAATATCAGCGCTGCGAGGATTGCGACGAGGCCACCTGCCAGGTCCGCCACATGATGCTGGAAGTGCGCCAGGCGATCGCCGAGGTGCTCGACAAC
>JAFKFE010000732.1 GCA_017308345.1 Alphaproteobacteria bacterium
GGCGGAGGAATGGGGCTGGGTGGTCGACGCCACGCGCGAATGCTTCACGCACGCCAAGAAGGTCGGCGTGAGAATCGCCGTCGAGCCGCTCAACCGCTTCGAGACCTACCTTTTCAACCGCGGCGCGCAGGCGCTGGCGCTCGCCGACGCGGTGAGCCCCGAATGCGGCGTCTGCCTTGACGCCTACCACATCCACATGGAGGAATTTAACGTCTATGACGCGATCCGCCAGGTCGGGAAGCGCCTGTTCGATTTCCATGTCGCCGACAACAACCGTTTCGCCGCCGGCCTTGGCCAGATCGACTGGCCCAGGATCGTGCGCACGCTGAAGGAAGTCGGCTATGACGGCGCGCTGACCAACGAATTCGTGGCGCCCGTGGACCGCACGCCGGCCGCGCCCTATCCGGACATGGTGGAACGCCACCCCGTCGATATCTCGCCGGAACAGCTCAAGTTCATCCAGGACCACGGCTCCAGCGTGCTGACGGAAAAATTCTACACCGACCAGATGCGGATCACCGCCGAAACGCTGCTGCCGCTGATCAAGTAGACCTCCGATCGAGATCTATCCCTTCCGCCCGTCGGGCGGAGGGGCCGAAGGGAAAACATGCGCATCAAAAGCGTCCACGAAGTCGCGAAGCAGCATCGCAGCGACTTCGGTCAGGTGACGACGTTCGACGCCGCCATTTTGCGCATCGAGACCGATGACGGCCTGGTCGGCTGGGGCGAAGGCAAGAATGCCGCCGGCAGCGCCGGCAGTTACGGCGCGCTGGTCCATATGCTGAACCACGAAGTCGGCCCGCAGCTCATCGGCCGCGATCCGGCCGACATCGGCATCATCTGGGAAATGCTCTACAACGGCGTGCGGCATGAGACGGCGGCGCATGCCGGCCATGCCATGCCGCAGCTGGCGCGGCGCGGCATGAGCGTGGCGGCGATCAGCGCCGTCGACATCGCGCTCTGGGACATTCTCGGCAAGTCGCTGGGGCAGCCGGTGTGGCGCCTGCTCGGCGGCCGCAAGGTCGAACGCATGCGGGCCTACGCCTCGGGCGGCTGGGCCGCCGCCGACGCGATCGGCGAACAGTTGAAATCCTACATCGCCAAGGGCGGCTTCAAGGCGCTGAAGATACGCGTCGGCGCCATGGACGGCGCCCCGCATGTCTCGGCCACGCGCGTGCGCGCCGCGAGGCAGGCGATCGGGCCGGATGTCGAGCTGATGGTCGACGCGCACGGCACCTACACCGTCGCGGAAGCCAAGCGCTTTATCCAGCTCACCGCCGATCTCGACCTTGCCTGGTTCGAGGAGCCGATCATTGCCGACGACAAGCCGGGCATGGCCGAGGTGCGCGCGTCGGGTTCGACGCCGATCGCCACCGGCGAAAGCGAGGCGACGCGCTGCGCCTTCCGCGACCTGGCGGTGCTGAAATCGGCGGACATCTTCCAGCCGGATCCGGCGTTTTGCGGCGGCATCAGCGAAGCGATGAAGATCGGCACCATCGCCAGCGCCTTCAACCTGCGCTTCGCGCCGCACCTTTGGGCCGGCGCGCCCTGCTTCTTTGCCGGACTGCATGTGTGCGCCGCCTCGCCCGCCAGCTTCATCATCGAATATTCGCTCGGCGCCAATCCGATGATCCACGATCTCGTCGAGGAGACTGTCGAAGCGAAGGACGGTATGATAGCGATCCCTGAAAAGCCCGGATTGGGTTTCACCATCTCCGAGCGATTCCTGGAGGCGCACGCGCAACGTATTTGACGATGAAAGAAAAGAACCTTCTCGCGGAACTTGCCGCCTATCTCTTTTCCAACTCGGACAAGGAGTCCGGCCGCACGCCGTCGGAGCGCGAGCTGGCGGAACATTTCGGCGTCAGCCGCGGCCAGATCCGCGAGGCGCTGGCCATCCTCGAAGCCATGCGCATCGTCGAGCGGCGCGCCAAATCCGGCATCTATATCGACACCAAGCAGGCGAGCGTGGAAGCGCTGGCGCTTTTCGCCCGCGCAGGCCTGCCGCTCGATCCGGTGCAGATCTACGAGACCGTCGAGCTGCGCAAGATCCACGAGATCAAGGCGGCCGAGCTCGCCTGCTCGCGCGCCACGGAAGAGAATTTCGAACGCCTGCGCGAGATCCTGAAGGCTTCCGAAGAGCGCATCGCCGCGGGCGAAGGTCTCGCCAAGGAGGACCGGGAGTTCCACCTCGAGATCGTGCGCGCGACCAAGAACAGCGTATTCCACAACATCTGCAGCGTCTATTACCTGATGGGCGAGCAGCGCCTGCCGATCTATTTCAACGATCCCGAGCGCAGCGTGCGCTCGCATGCCGAGCACATCCAGATCTATGAGGCGCTGCTGCGCCGCGACGGCAATCTCGCCCAGGCGCTGATGAGCGCCCATTTGCAGGGCGCCGAGAGCTACTGGAAGGGGATCATCGAAGGCCGCGGAGCGGAGCCGAAAAGCGCGGTGCTCGAGAAGGCTTAGAGCATTTTGCAGCCAAGCGCTTTCGCTTGGCGTCGCAGAAATGCGGCCAAAAAAGGAACCTCGATGCGCAAGATCCTGTCGACGCATCCGCTGCATCCTCGCGCCACGGCCATGCTGGCCGGCGCCGGACGGCTGGTCGTCGCTTCCGCGCTCGATCCCAGGACGCTGACCACGGAAGCCCGCGATGCCGACATCGTCATCGTTCGCGCGCCGCTGCCGCCGGAACTGTTTGCGGGAGCCTCGAGCCTGCGCGCCGCGATCCGCCACGGCGCGGGGCTGGACATGATCCCGGTCGAGGCCGCGACCGCCGCCGGCGTTCTGGTCGCCAACGTGCCCGCCGTCAATGCCCGCTCGGTCGCCGAGCATGTGATGTTCGCCGCGCTCGCTTTGCTGCGGCGCTTCCGCATGATGGATCGCGACCTGCGGGCGAAGGGCTGGCTTGCCGGGCGCGAGCATGCCAATTCGACCAACGAGCTTGCCGGCAAGACGATCGGCATCGTCGGCCTCGGTGCCGTCGGCCAGGCCGTCGGCCATATCGCGGCGCACGGCTTCGACCTCAATGTCGTGGCGACCACCCGCAGCCTGCGCCCGGCGCCCGAACGTGTCGGCTTCCTGTCGATCGACGCGCTGGTCGAGCAGAGCGACATCATCGTGCTGTGCTGCCCGCTGACGGAGGAAACGCGCGGCCTGATCAGCCGCGAGCGCATCGCCCGCATGAA
>JAFKFE010000733.1:0-2565 GCA_017308345.1 Alphaproteobacteria bacterium
AATTCCTTGCCGAGCGCCATGAACAGCGTGCCGAACAGGGGGCCGGAAGCGCCACCGACCGTCATCACCAGCTTGGTGCCTACCGCCTTCAGCGCGTCCGGCAAGGGTTTTGCCGCGAAGGCATCCGTTTCAGCGCGCACGGCCTCGAAGCCGCGTTTCATGTTGAGCCCGTGGTCGCCATCGCCGATCGCCTGGTCGAGCGCGGTCAACTCCTCGGCATGCGCCGCGATCGTATCGGCCGCCGCCGCGATCAATCGGGAGAAATCGGGTGCGGCCATCTTCTGTCCTTCATGCCGGGGCGAACAGAGCCGCCACGGCAGTGAAGACCTCGGCGACCGCGAAGGCGCCGGGATCCGCAACACCGTCCAGTTGGCTGCCGATATAGGCGGAACGACCGGCTTTGGCCTTGCGCATGGCCGCGGTTGCATCGGCGCCTTGCCGAGCCGCCTTGGCGGCCGATTCCAGTCCGCCTTCCTCAAGGGTCTTCAGCGCCGGCTCCAGCGCATCGACCATGGTGCGGTCGCCGACCTTGGCGCCGCCGTAGAAGGTCATCCGGTCGAGCCCCGCCAGCAGCGCCTTGCCGAGCGACGCGCCGCCGCCGAGCGACTGCGACGCGGCGGTGAAGAAGATCGACAACAGCACGCCGCTCGACCCGCCCATCGAGGTGCCCAGCGTATCGCCGATCGCGGCGGCGGTTGCCGCCCTGTCGGCAAGCGGCAGCGTATCGATGCGCCCAAGGATGCTGCGCGCCCCGGTTGCCACGGTGGAGCCGGTGTCGCCGTCTCCGGCCTTGGCGTCGAGCAGGTTGAGGGGCTCTTCGAGCGAGATCAGCTTTTGGCAAACCGCTCGGATCAGCCGCTCCGCGGCTGCATCGCGGCTGGCGGCCTTTGTGGCTGCGCCGACGACAGGCTTGGCCATCGCCATGACGGCCGGGCCGCGAACCGGCCTCGCCGGCGGCCAGGCATGCGGGCCGACGGGCGCCAGCAGCGCTGCCTCGCGCTCCGCATCCAGCTTGATCAGCGACAGCGAGAAGCCGTTCATGTTGAGCGCCGTCATCAAATGCCCGGGCCCGATCGTCAGCGCCACGGCCTTTGCCAGCGACGAAGACAGCACGGCATTCGCGATCAGCGACATTTCGAGCGGCGGCACCGATCCGAGATTGTTGATCAGCAGAGCGTAACGGCCATGCGGGTCGAGCCGCGCGGCGAGGCGCTCCGCCATGATGGCGACCAGCTTGCTGGCGGCCTCCAGGGCGATGCGCTCGACGCCAGGTTCGCCATGGATGCCGAGACCGAGCTCGCCGTCGTCGGCGCCGAAGCGGTCCTCATGCGCCTGGCCGGGGATCGAGCAGGAGGAAAGCGATATGCCGAGCGAAACGATATCCTTGGCGGCCGCGCGGGCCGCCGCGGCAACCGATGCCAGGTCATGCCCGGATTCCGACAGGTGACCGGCGATCTTGTGCACGAAAAGCGTGCCGGCGACGCCACGCGGCTGCGCGATGTCCGGCAGGGCTATGTCGTCGGCGACGATCACCATCTCGACCGCGAGACCTTCGGCGCGCGCCTTCTCGGCGGCCAGTCCGAAATTGAGCCGGTCGCCGGTGTAGTTCTTGACGACCAGCAGGCAGCCGGCGGGACCGGTGGTCGCGCGGATCGCCGCCAGCACCGCCTCGACGCTCGGCGAGGCGAAGATATCGCCGGAGACGGCGGCCGTCAGCATGCCGGCGCCGACGAAGCCGGCATGCGAAGGTTCATGCCCCGCGCCGCCGCCCGAAACCACGGCCACCTTCGTCTTGTCCCAGTCGGCGCGCAGCACGACCTTGATCTCGGGATAGCCGTCGAGGCGGGCCAGCGTGCCCGATCCCGCCGTGGCGAGGAAGCCGTCGAGCGCTTCGGTGACGATCGTGTCCTTGCGGTTGAAAAAGTGCTTCATGGATTTCGTCCAGTCCGTATCTGCGGCCGTCAATCGGTGTGCGAAAATAGGGGTCGTCGCCTACATCAGTCCCCGCTACATCAGCCTTGGCCCGTCCGAGCCGAAATAAAGCGGCGCGATGTAGCGGATCGTCACCTTGTCCCCCTTGGCGAGCGGCGTGTCGGGATCGGTCAGCGTCACCAGCTTCTTCGCTCCCACCGTCACATGCAGGTGGTTCTGGTCGCCGAGGTGCTCGACCCAATCGACGACGCCGTCGGCATGCCCGTTCATTGCCTTCTCGATCGCGAGATGCTCGGTGCGGGCCCCGATCGTCGCCGTTCCTGTCGGCGCGCCGCCATCGGGCAGCAGCCCGGCCGGCAGGAGGTTGATCGCCGGCTGGCCGAGGCGGGCCGCGACATGAAGGTTTGCCGGCTCGGAATAGATCGCGCGCGGCGTGCCGATCTGGACGAGAACCCCGTCGGCGAGGATGCCGATGCGGTCGGCCATGGTCATCGCCTCGATCTGATCGTGCGTGACATAGAGCATGGTGGCGCCGAGCTCGGACTGGATGCGCTTCAGTTCCAGCCGGAGATCGGCGCGCAGCTTGGCGTCTAGCGACGACAGCGGCTCGTCCATCAAATAGATCGCGGGCTT
>JAFKFE010000733.1:2589-4433 GCA_017308345.1 Alphaproteobacteria bacterium
GGCGACGCGCTGCATCTCGCCGCCCGACAGTTTCGTCGAACGGTTGTCGAGCTTGTGATCGATGCGCACCATGCGCGCCACGTCCTCGACGCGGCGACGCACGGCTTCCTCCGGAAACCGCCGCGCCGGCGAGCGCAGCGGGAAGGCGAGGTTGTCGAACACCGAAAGATGCGGGTAGAGCGAATATTGCTGGAAGACGAAGGCGGTGTCGCGCTCGGCCGGCGACAGCGTCGTCGCGTCATGGCCGCCGATATGGATCGTGCCGCTGTCCGGCCGCTCCAACCCGGCGATAAGCCTCAGCGTGGTCGTCTTGCCCGCGCCGGTCGGGCCGAGCAGCACGACGAATTCGCCGTCCTTGATCACGAGGTCGAGATCGTTGATCGCGACGGTCTCGCCGAAGCTCTTTGTCACACCCTGGACACGGACGTCAGCCATGGCGCGCCTCCGCTGCCTGATCATGCATGGCGGTTCTGACCGCGCGTCCGGTGCCCTTCTCGAACAGCGACAGCCGCGCGCTGCTCAGCGTCAGCCCGACTTGCTCGCCGGGGCTGAGATGGATGCCTGCCGGCACCCGCGCCTTGATGATGCCGTCAGCCGTCTCGACGGCGACGATCTGCGTGGTGCCGAGATATTCGGTGCCATAGACCGCGCCGCGCAGCTTCGAGCCGTCGTCGAAGCGTATGTGCTCGGGCCGGATGCCCAGAGCCATGTCGGCGGGCGCAATGTCCTCCCGCACCTCCGGCACCGACACCTTGGCGCCTTGCACGACGATCTCCTTCGCGCCCCTGGCAAGCCCGCCGCCGAAGCGCAAGAAATTCATCGGCGGCGAGCCGATGAAATCGGCGACGAACATGGTTGCCGGCCGGTCGTAGATTTCGCGTGGGCTTCCGAACTGCTCGATGACGCCGTGGTTCATCACCGCGATCTTGTCGGCCATCGACATGGCTTCCATCTGGTCGTGCGTCACATAGACGGTCGTGGCGTGGATGCGGTTGTGCAGCTCGCGCAGCTCATGCACCATCAGATCGCGGAACTCGGTATCGAGCGTGCCGAGCGGCTCGTCCATGAGAAAACATTTCGGCCGCCGCACGATGGCGCGGCCGAGCGCGACGCGCTGGCGGTCGCCGCCGGCGAGGCCTGAGACGGACTTGTCGAGCAGGTGATCGATGCGAAGGAGCCTGGCGGTCTCTTCGACCCGCTGGCGGATCTCGGCCGAGGGCATGCCTTGCGCCAGCAGCGGGAAGCCGATGTTCTTGCGCACATTCATATGCGGGTAGAGCGCGAACAGCTGGAACACGAAGGCGATGTCGCGCTCGCGCGCCCGGCGCATGGTCACGTCCTCGCTGCCGAGCAGGATCTTGCCGCCGGTCGGCAGCTCGAGTCCGGCGATCATGCGAAGCGTCGTCGTCTTGCCGCAGCCGGAAGGCCCGAGCATGACGAAGAACTCGCCGTCCTCGACGACGAAATTGGAGTCCTGCACGGCGACGAATGCGCCGAAGGCCTTCCTCAGGTTCTGAACACGGATCTCGGCCATTTCTATACCGGGAATTTCGAGACGATGATGAACATGACCGTGCCGGCAAGCATGGTGATGAAGGAATAGGTGTAGAGCGACAGCGCGAAGGGCTGTAACAGCATCAGGAAGCCAATCGCGATGATCGCGGTCGCGATGTTTTCCATCAGGCCACGCCTTGCCCAGCGGGGCCAGCGCGATTTGCGTTTTGCAGACTGGATCATGCTCATTTGCGCACCGCGCCGAAGGTGATGCCGCGCAAGAGCTGCTTGCGGAGCAGGATGGTGAAGACGAGGATCGGCACCAGGAAGATGGTCGTGCCGGCGGCCAC
>JAFKFE010000734.1:0-418 GCA_017308345.1 Alphaproteobacteria bacterium
ACGCCATGCTCGAACGCATCAAGGCGCTGCCCAAGGGAAGCTGGTCCAACGAACTGGTGACCGACGGCTATGACGAGCCCGTGAAGCTGGCGGCCACGGTTTCAGTCCGCGACGACCATGTCGAGGTCGATTTCACCGGCACCGATCCGATGAGCCGCTGGGGCATCAACTGTCCGATCATCTACAGCAAGGCCTATGCGTGCTATGCGCTGAAATGCATGGTGGCGCCGGACATCCCCAACAATGCCGCCTCGCTCGCCTTCTTCACCGTCTCGTCGCCCATCAACATCCTGAACGCGGTGCGCCCGGCGCCGGTGGCGCTCAGGCATATCTTCGGTCACATGGTCCCCGATCTGGTGCTGGGCGCCTTCGCCAAGGCGTTGCCCGGAAAGATCCTCGCCGAAGGCGCCGGCGCGCT
>JAFKFE010000734.1:577-3139 GCA_017308345.1 Alphaproteobacteria bacterium
GGGGGGGCGGGGGCGCCCGCCCCGAGCTCGACGGCCTATCGGCGACGGCCTTCCCGTCCGGCGTGCATACGATGCCGATCGAGGCGACCGAGCACACCGGTCCGATCGTCATCTGGCGCAAGGAACTGCGGCCGGACTCCGGCGGCGACGGCGAGTTCCGCGGCGGCCTGGGACAGATCATCGAGATCGCCGCGACCGACGGCCACGAATTCGACTTCTCTGCCATGTTCGACCGCGTCAATCATCCGGCCCATGGCCGCGAGGGCGGCAAGCCGGGCGTTGCCGGCGTGGTCAAGCTCGACGACGGCACGAAGATGCGCCCCAAAGGCTGGCAACACGTGCCGGCCGGGCGCCGGCTGATCCTCGAACTGCCGGGCGGCGGCGGCTATGGCGACCCGGCCAACCGCAACGCGGCCGCGCGAGCCAATGACCGATCCAAGGGTTACATCACGGAGAACGACTGATGAGCTACATTGCCTCGCGCCTCTCGGTGGTGAAGCCCTCGGCTTCGATGGCGGCCTCGCAGGCCGCCAAGGCGCTGCGCGCCAAGGGCGTGGACGTGATCGATCTCGGCCTGGGCGAGCCCGATTTCCCGACGCCGCATCACATCATCGATGCCGCCCATTTCGCCGCCAAGGCCGGCCAGACGCTTTATACGGCAGCCGCCGGGACGCCTGAGGTGCGCGAGGCCATCGCCGGGAAATTCCGCCGCGAGAACCGACTGGACTACACGGCGGACGACATCGTCGTTGCCAACGGCGCCAAGCAGATCATCTTCAACGCGCTGATGGCGACGCTGGAGACCGGCGACGAGGCGATCCTGCCAGCGCCCTATTTCGTCTCCTATCCGGAAATGGTGAAGCTGCTCGGCGGAACGCCGGTCGTTGTCGAATGCCCGGAGACCGCCGGCTTCCGGCTGACGCCGGCGCTCTTGGAAAAGGCGATCACGCCAAGGACGAAGTGGCTTTTCCTCAACATGCCGGGCAACCCGTCCGGCGCCGTCTATTCTCAGTCCGATCTGAAGGCGCTGGGCGCTGTGCTGGCCAGGCATCCGCAGGTGCTCATCCTCTCCGACGAGATCTACGAGCACATCCTGTTCGATGGGCGTGAATTCGTCTCTTTCGGCAAGGCCTGCCCCGAGCTCAAGGACCGCACGCTGATCGTCAACGGCGTCTCGAAATCCTATGCCATGACCGGCTGGCGCGTCGGCTATGCGGCCGGTCCCGCGCCGCTGCTCAAGGCGATGTCGACGATCCAGAGCCAGTCCTGCACGTCGGTGTGCTCCATCGCTCAAGCCGCGACGGTCGCCGCGCTCAATGGCCCTCAGGATGAGGTCGCGCGTTTCCGCCAGGCTTTCGAAGGGCGCCGCGATCTTGTCGTCGACGGGATCAGGAAGATCAACGGCCTGACGCTCTCGCCGCCGGAGGGCGCCTTCTACGCCTATATCGGCTGCGCCAGCCTGATCGGGCGCAAGACGCCCAAGGGCGTCGTGCTGGAGGACGATGCGGCGGTAGCAAACTATCTTCTCAACGAAGGCAGGGTGGCGTCGGTGCCCGGCGTCGCCTATGGACTGTCACCCTATTTCCGCATCTCGACCGCGACCAGCGAAGAGGTGCTGACCGAGGCGATCGCGCGGATCAACGCCGCCGTCGCGCAAGTGGAGTAAAGAATGCCGCAATACGAACGTATCCTGATCACCGGCGCCGCCGGCCGGCTCGGCTCACAGTTGCGCAAGGGCCTGGTGCCGCTCGCCAAGACGATCCGCTTGGCGGGCCGCGAGCCCTTCGGCGATCTCGCGCCGCACGAAGAGGAAGCGGTCTTCGATCTCGCCGACATGGAAGCCACGATCGCGGCGACCAAGGATTGCGACGCGATCGTGCATTTCGGCGGCGCGCCGCTCGAATGCGAATGGCAGACCATCCTCGATTCCAGCATACGCGGCTCCTACCACATCTATGAAGGCGCCCGGAAACACGGCGTGAAGCGCGTCATCTACGCTTCCTCGGTGCATGCCATCGGCTATCACGAGATCGAGGCGCATATCGGCGTCGACGCACCGGTCCGCCCCGACAGCCTCTATGGCGTGTCGAAGAACTTCGTCGAGAGCCTCAGCCGGCCCTATTGGGACAAGTTCGGCATCGAGACGGTGTGCCTGCGCATCTTCTCGTCCTTCCCGGAGCCGGCCGACCGCCGCATGCTGTGGTCGTACCTTTCCTTCGCCGACTGCGTGCGCCTGGTCGAGGCGTCGCTGACGGCGCCGCGCGTCGGCCACACCATCTCCTTCGGCATTTCCGACAACAAGCTGAAGATGGTCGACAACAGCGGCGCGGACCACCTCGGTTTCATCCCTCAGGACAGCGCCGAGCCGTTCCGCGCCGCCGTCGAGGCGAAGACCCCTACTCCCGATCCGAAGAGGCCCTCGGTGAAATATCTCGGCGGCTGGTTCTGCGAGCTTGGCCACCCCGACGACAAGCCGGCGGAATAGCGCGGCGTTCAGCCGGCGGGGGGCAGGCTGGCCTTGATGAAGCGCTGCCAGGTGCCGCCAAGCACAAGGCGGGTTTC
>JAFKFE010000735.1 GCA_017308345.1 Alphaproteobacteria bacterium
TCATCCGCAGGCTGAAGGACGAGTTGCGGATGCCGACCTTCGCCTATCAGGTTTCGGGCGAATATTCGATGATCAAGGCGGCGGCCGCCAATGGCTGGATCGACGGCGAGAAGGCGATGCTGGAATCGCTGCTTTCGCTGAAGCGCGCCGGCTGCGACGGCGTGCTGACCTATTTCGCGCCGACCGTGGCGGAGCTGCTGAAGGGGTAAGCCGCCAAACCGGCAAGCAGCGGCGCCGCCGACCCGCCGTCAGAATTCCACGTCGAGCTCGACGATCTCATCGGGCTCGGCGAGCGCGCCTTCGGTCCATTCCCGCATCAGCGGCCAAGCGAAAACCGTCTCGCAATAGGCGGCGAGCGGCGCCTCGAGGTCAACCGCGTAGGTGCGGAAGCGGGTGCAGACCGGCGCATACATGGCATCGGCCATGGTGGGCGATGCTCCGAACAGCCACGGTCCACCATAGGTCGCCAGGCATTCCGACCAGATCGCCTTGATCCGCTCCACGTCGGGGCGCGCGCCGGAAAATATCTTGAAGCTCCTGTGCCTCGCCTTGAGGTTCATCGGCAGCGCCGAGCGCAGATTGTGGAAGCCCGAATGCATCTCGCCCGACACCGCGCGGCAATGGGCTCGCGCCACGCGCTCGACCGGCAGCAGTCCTGCGCCCGCCATCGTCTCGGCCAGATATTCGGCGATGGCGAGCGTATCCCATACGGTGACGCCGTCATGCGTCAGCCGCGGCACCAGCACCGACGGCGACAGGAGCAGCAATTCCTGCCGCTGCTCCGGATCATCGATGTCGACACGCTTTTCGTCGAACTCCAGACCAGCCATGCGGCACAGCAGCCAGCCGCGCAGAGACCAGGACGAATAGTTCTTCGACGAGATCGTCAAAGTGGCCTTCGTCGCGCTTTCCGGCTTCGCCGCAACCGCCTTCGCCTTCCCCGCCTTGGCCATGCCGCAGACCTCCAAGCCTTTCGCCGGCAATAATCCTCTCGCAATGCAAAATAAATTGCACTAGCTTTTTTGCACCGCACGATGGCTTTCGGGAACGAGGCGCAATGCTCTACCAGGCCTACCAGTTCGAGGACGACCTCATCGCCCCGACACGCATGCTCGCCGAACTGATCGGCCCGATGACTGGCGGCATGATCCTCGGCGACGCCGCCAGACGGCGCATCGCGGCCGGGCTGGAGATGATCGCCCGTTTCAGGCTCACCCACACACGGCCGGATTTCGGCATCGCGACCGTCAGGGCCGGCAACCGCGACGTGCCGGTCACCGTCGAAACGGTACGCGCGCTGCCGTTCGGCAAGCTGCTTCGTTTTGCCAAGGACATCGACGCGCCCCAGCCGAAGGTCATGGTGGTCGCGCCGCTGTCGGGGCATTTCTCGACGCTGCTGCGCGGCACGGTGGAGACGCTGCTGGCCGACCACGAGGTCTATGTCACCGACTGGGCCAATGCCCGCGACGTACCGCTTTCGGCCGGCAGCTTCGGCGTGGACGACTATGTCGACTACCTCATCCGTTTCCTGGAGACGATGGGTCCGGGCGCGCATATCCTGGCGGTCTGCCAGCCCTGCGTCCAGGCGCTCGCCGCCGTCGCCGTCATGTCCGAGGACAGGCATCCGGCGACGCCGCGCTCGATGACGCTGATGGCGGGGCCGATCGATCCGCGCGAGAGCCCGACCGAGGTCAATGAATTCGCCGTCAGCAAATCGCTGGCCTGGTTCAAAAGCTACGTCATCTCCCATGTGCCGTTCCGCCATGCGGGCGCCGGGCGCCGGGTCTATCCGGGTTTCCTGCAGCTTACCGCCTTCATGGCCATGAACAGCGACCGTCACGTCACGGCCCATCGCAAGCTGCACGAACACCTGGCGGCCGGCGAGACGGCCGAAGCCGAGAAGATCAAGACTTTCTATGACGAGTATTTCGCGGTGCTCGATCTCACCGAGGAATTCTATCTCGAAACAATCGATCGCGTGTTCCAGAAGGCGGAGCTTGCCACCGGCACGTTCACCTTCCGCGGCAGCAGGGTCGATCCCGGCGCGATCCGCAACACCGCGCTGCTCACGGTGGAGGGCGGGCGCGACGACATATGCGCGCTGGGCCAGACCTCGGCGGCGCATGATCTGTGCCGGTCGCTGCGCCCGCACCTGAAGCGGCATCACCTGCAGGCCAATGTCGGCCACTACGGCGTCTTCAACGGCAAGCGCTGGGAGCGCGAAATCTATCCCGTGGTGCGCAATCTCATCCTGGCGATGGAATAGCGAGAGCGGCGCGGCCCTCGTCCATCCTCTGGGCTCCTACTCCCCGTGAACGGGGAGAAGGAAATGCGCATCAATACTTCTCCGGCACATAAAGCTCGCGCGGCAGCACCTGGCGCTCGTAAGTGGGATTGAACACCCGCTCCGGTAGCGTGATCTCCTCATGCGGCACTTCCTCGTATGGCAACTGCCGCAGCAGGTGGTCGATGCAGTTGAGCCGCGCCCGCTTCTTGTCGTTGCCCTCGACGATGAACCAGGGCGCTTCCTTGATGTTGGTGCGGGCGAAGGTTTC
>JAFKFE010000736.1 GCA_017308345.1 Alphaproteobacteria bacterium
CATGCGCAGCAGCAGACGACTCAGCCGAAAGCCGGCGAGCAGCAGCCCAAGACGCCGCCGGCACAAGGCGAATTCGGCGACGCGCCCGCGCGGTTCAAGAGCGACGCCGCTGCCATGCAGGAGTGGGGCAAGACGCCTGCACCAGTGCAGGCCGCCATCCATCGCACGGTGCGCGAACTGGAAAAGGGGATCGAGCAGCACCGCGCCGATGCTCAGGCCTTCAACGAGGTACGCGCCTTCGACGACTTGGCGAAGAAAAGCGGCACCACCATGCAGGCCGCGATGTCGAATTATGTCGGCATCGAAATGATGCTCCGGCAGGACCCTATCGCCGGTCTAAACCAGATCGCGAACAACATGGGATTTTCGCTTCGCGAAGTCGCGGCGCACATCATGGGCCAGCAGCCTGACCAGGTGCAGAGCCAGAACGACGCCACCATTCGCGAATTGCGCCAGCAGATCGCCAAGCTCGAACAGAGTATCGGCGGCGTCAACAACACGCTTTCGCAGCAGGCCCAGACGGTCCTCGAAAAGCAGCTCACGGATTTCTCGTCTGAGCATCCTCGCATCGAGGAACTGTCAGACGAAATCGTTCGGCAGATCAACGCAGGTTTCGATCTGCCCGAAGCTTACCGGCGTGCGGAAATGCTCAATCCGCTCCCCGCCGCGCCGGTTATCGCGGAGCCTCAGACGCTCGCAACCGATCCCGCGCCTCAGACGCGAAAGGGCTCACTCACCACACAGGGGGCACCAAATGCCGGCTCAAACCCGGGCAAGCGGGCTTCCTCCACCTCAATCCGCGATGCCATCCGAAACGCCCGCGCGGCTATCGGGTGATCGCAAAAGATAGGAGAGCGCCACAATGGCACTCACTTCTGTTGAAAAAAACCAGGAGATCCTGTCGCTGGCCCTTGAGGATCGTTCCGCAGGGTATCAGGACCTGGTTTCCAACTCGAATGTGCTTCTCTACACCCTTCAGGAAAAGGGTCTCTGGAAGCCATATTCGGGACCGCGTATCCGTGAACGTCTACTCTACAACGAGACCGGTTCCGGCGTCTGGTACAACGGTTGGGACTTCCTCAACCCGGTGCCGGCGGAACTGATCAACGACGCCGAATACACGCCGAAAATGGCGGCGGTCGCGGTGGCGTTGAGCAACGAGCAGATCCTACAAAACTCCGGCGAAGGCCAGCTTGAAGACGTGATGGAAGTTCACATCGCGGCGGCCGAGCAGGAATTGCAGGACCTCACCGACGCCTCGCTGCACTCGGCCGGCACCGGCTTCGGCGGCAAGGAACTCGGCGGGCTGCAGCTTGCCGTCCCGACCACCGTCAACTCGGGAACGTACGGCGGCATCAGCCGCGTGGACAACCCGATCTGGCGCACCACGAGCTACGACGTTCAGTCGGCATTCTCCGGCATCACGCAGGTGAGTTCGACCACCGTCCGCTCGATCTACCAGCAGGCCATCATTGCCCGTTCGCGCGGCAAGAAGGGCCCGAACCTCATCCTGGCTTCGTCGGAGCACTACCAGGCTTACGACGCCGCCACCGTCGCCATTCAGCGCATCAACGACGAGAACAAGCTGGGCAAGCTCGGCTTCACGTCGCTGAAGTTCTACGGCGCCGGCAAGCAGATGGACATCGTTCTGGAAGGCGGCATCGGCTCGAACATGCCGGCGAACGTCTCCTACCTGCTCGATACCGATTCGCTGCGCTTCCGTTACCACCCGGAACGCAACTTCTCGAAGATCGGGCGGGCGATGATGCCCATCAACCAGGATGGCGTTGTCCAGTACATCGGTCTGATGGGCGAGCTGACCATGGTCAACCCGCTGCACCAGATCAAGATCTACGACAGCAACCCGGCCGCGTAAGGAGAACCGAACATGGCTTACGTTTTCGCAACTCCGAATGTCGGCATGCCGGCAATTGCTGCGACCCTCGCGGCGGATCAGGCGGGCCGCGTGCCGTGGAAACTCGGCGATATCGTCCGCGCCGTCGATCCGACGTATGGCGCGGGCGAGTTCATCTACCTGAAGGGCGCGGCCAACACCGCGATCGGCTCGTGGGTGACCTACAATGCCGACGACAACTCGACCACGCTGCTGGCGGCCAACGCCATCGGGCCGGTGGCCGTCGCCATGTCGGCGAATGTCGCCAACCAGTATGGCTGGTATCAGATCGGCGGCAAGGCGATCGGGCTTTGCATGGCCGGCTATGTCGACGACGCCAACGTTTACGCACCGCCCACGGCCGGCAGCGTGGACGATGCCGTGGTTGCCGGCGACCGCGTGAAGAACGCCAAGGGCGCGTCGGCGATCGGCACTCCCTCGGGCAGCTTCGCCGAGTTCGAAATCGCACGTCCGTTCATGGACGATGCCCTGGCGGCCTAAGCGACACAGGGGGGCGGCTTCCGGGCCGTCCCCTTTCTCTTTGCACTCCCTCAGACGGAAAAGGATTTTTCCCAAATGGCGAACCAAGACCTGATTGCGCCGCGTTTCTATACCGCGGCTGTTGAGAACCCGGTCGAAAGCAAAAAGCAGGGCCGG
>JAFKFE010000737.1 GCA_017308345.1 Alphaproteobacteria bacterium
ATGGATCCTAGGGTCTGCGCCGCGTCGCTTCGCTCCTTGCTCCGCCCTAGGATGACGAAAAGAACGAACGCTGCGGCACCGAAAGCACCCCTTCGCTTCGCTCCGGCCACCCTCTCCCCGCAGGGGAGAGGAGAAGGGCCGCGCTAGATGGATAGCTTCCGCTCGAAAATCATCCCCGTCACCACCATCCTCGCCGGCGTGGTGGTGCTCTGGTATGTCTTCGCCGTCATCCTCAACGCGCCGTTCCAGCGCGACCTCGACGCCAGGGCCAACGAGGCCCCTGGCACGGTCGAGTTCATCGGCAAGACGCTGTCGCAGCCTAAGCCGACGCTGCCGGCGCCGCACCAGGTGGCGGTGAATTTCTTCGAAAACACCTTCCTGCGGTCCGTCACCTCGAACCGCAGCCTCGTCTACAACGCCTGGGTGACGCTGTCCTCGACGCTGCTCGGCTTCGCCTTCGGCACGGCGCTCGGCATCGTTATCGCGGTGGGCATCGTGCATGTGGCGACGCTCGACCGCAGCCTGATGCCGTGGATCATCGCCTCGCAGACGATACCGATCCTGGCGGTGGCGCCGATGATCATCGTGGTGCTGGCGGCGATCGGCATCACCGGCCTGATTCCCAAGGCGCTGATCTCCACCTACCTGTCGTTCTTCCCGGTAGCGGTCGGCATGGTGAAAGGCCTGCGCTCGCCCGAGCTCATGCATCTCGATCTCATGCACACCTACAACGCCAGCGCCTCGCAGACCTTCTGGAAACTGCGCGTGCCGGCCTCGGTGCCGTTCCTGTTCACCTCGATGAAGGTGGCGGTGGCGGCAAGCCTTGTCGGCGCCATCGTCGGCGAGTTGCCGACGGGCGCCGTCGCCGGCATCGGCGCGAAATTGCTCGCCGGCGCCTATTACAGCCAGACGATCGATATCTGGTCGGCTTTGGTTGCAGGCTCGATCGTCGCGGCGCTGCTGGTGATGGTCGTCGGCATTGCCGGACGCCTCGTCGACCGCACCATGGGCGGGAGGCCGGCATGAGCTGGGTGAAACCGTCCTGGCAATCGGTGCTGGCAATTGCGCTGTGCCTCATCGCCTTCGCGCTCGGCGCAATGACGAAGCCAGAAGCAGCCGCGCTGGCGGACCCGGCCGCAACGCTGGCCTATCCATATATGGGCGCGAAGGGGCTGATCATCGGGCTGCTGCTCATCGCGGCGCTGGTTTCGATCGCAAAGCTGACCCCGCTCGTGGAGGCCATCGTGCTCTTCACCGGCGCGCATGCCGCGGCCTGGCTGCTGATCAAGGGCATAGCCGGTTTCGAGGGCACGGCGCTGGCGCCGTATTTCCTGCTGCTTGCCGCGGCCTGGCTGCTTGCCTGGCGCTGTGTTGCCTTGCTGTCGTCGCTGCGCCCCACGCAGGGCTAGGCGAAGACGGCGCTGCGCCTCGTCATCCCGGCGATCTTCGGCGCATGGATCCTGATCATCTGGGAGGCGGTGACGCGCGGCGCCGGTATCCCCTTCATCCTTTTGCCGCCGCCCAGCGCCATCGGCGCGCGCATTGCCAACTCGTTGCCGATCCTGGGGTCGGATGTGCGGCAGACGATCTTCAAGGCGGTGCTCATCGGCTATATCGTCGGCAATCTCGCCGGCTTCGCCGTCGCTATCCTCGCCGACCGCGTGCCTTTCCTGCGGCGCGGGCTGCTGCCGATCGGCAATATGGTTTCGGCGCTGCCGATCATCGGTGTCGCGCCGATCATGGTCATGTGGTTCGGTTTCGACTGGCCGTCCAAGGCCGCGGTCGTCATCATCATGACCTTCTTCCCGATGCTGGTGAACACGGTCGCGGGGCTGGCCGCATCCGGCCATATGGAGCGCGACCTGATGCGCACCTATGCATCGGGTTATTGGCCGACCTTGCTGAAACTCAGGCTTCCGGCGGCGATGCCGTTCATCTTCAACGCGCTGAAGATCAACTCGACGCTGGCGCTGATCGGCGCCATCGTCGCGGAGTTCTTCGGCACGCCGGTGGTCGGCATGGGATTCCGCATCTCGACGGAAGTCGGGCGCATGAACATCGACATGGTTTGGGCCGAAATCGCGGTTGCAGCACTTGCGGGTTCGGTCTTTTATGGCGTGGTTGCTCTTGTCGAAAGAGCCGTCACGTTTTGGCATCCCTCTGTCCGTGGTGGATAGGGGCGGTGGGTATGGGTGCTAACTTCAGAGGGTAAAAACATGAAAAGACTTATGATTTCCGCTTTGGCCGGCGCGATGTCCCTGGCCGCGTTCCAGGCGATGGCGGCCGACAAGGTGACGTTGCAGTTGAAATGGGTCACGCAGGCCCAGTTCGCCGGCTACTATGTCGCAAAGGCCAAGGGCTTCTACGATGCCGAAGGCCTCGACGTCGACATCAAGCCGGGCGGTCCCGACATCGCGCCCGAGCAGGTGATCGCCGGCGGCGGCGCCGACGTCATCGTCGACTGGATGGGCGGCGCGCTTGCGGCTCGCGACAAGGGCGTGATGCTCGTCAACATCGCCCAGCCGTTCAAGAAGGCCGGCATGGAACTGG
>JAFKFE010000738.1 GCA_017308345.1 Alphaproteobacteria bacterium
AGCTCGCGATTTGTCTGAACCGGATGACCGGCCGGATTTTCAGACGCCTCGATCCAACCAAACGGGGGATCGGCTCCGATCTTCCCGTCTTCCCGCCAATCCCTTTTCGGTCAGATCGACCAGCCGCCGTCTATGTTGTAGGCCTGCCCCGACGTGTAGGTGGCGCCGGCCAGATAAACGGCGAGATCGGCGATTTCCTCCGGCGTGCCCAGCCTGCCCATCGGCTGGCGGGCAATGAAGGCCGCGCGCGCCGCCTCATAGTCGCCTTGCGCATGCATGCGATCCTGCAGCGACGGGCTTTCGACCGTGCCCGGGCAGATGGCGTTGCAGCGAATGCCCCTGGCGACATAATCGGCGGCGACCGCCTTGGTCAGGCCGACCACGGCTGCCTTGGTCAGTCCGTAGGCGAAGCGGTTCGGCACACCCTTCTGCGAGCTCGCCAGCGAAGCCATGTTGATGATCGAGCCATCGCCGCGCTCCAGCATGCCCGGCAGCACGGCGCGGATGGTGCGGATCATCGAACGGACGTTGAGGTTGAGCGCGAAGTCGAGATCCTCGTCCTTCATCTCCAGGATCGAGCCGGCATGGACGAAGCCGGCGCAGTTGAACAGCACGTCGACCCGGCCGATCTCGGCGAAGGCGGTTTTCACCGCCTCGTCGTTCAGCACGTCGAGTTTTCGCGTCGCAATGCTGGGCGTCTTGTTGAGTTCGGCGAGGGCCGCCTCGTTGATGTCGGTGGCGTGAACAGTGGCGCCGGCCTTGGCGAAAGCCTGCGCGCTTGCCCGTCCGATGCCTTGCGCCGCCGCCGTCACCACGACCACCTTGCCTGCCAGATCCGCCATGCTGCTCTCCTCGCCTGCTGCTGTATCCGCCTTATCGGTGGCCGGCCGCGGCGTCGTGTGCCAGACGGCCGGCATCGTGCAGCCTGCTCCCGCTTCACAGATAAAGATGTTTTTTCTCGTTAAAGAACACGCGCCCAAGCGTCAAGCCCGAACGCGATCACCTTCGCGGCTGCTTTAATGCATATCGCTTGCCGCAGCGCAAGGACTTGTATGACAACCGGGCAACAAGTTCCACACTGCCGTGGATCATTCGAGCACGCCGCGCTCCTGAGGCGATCAGTCGCCGTAGGGCACCCAGACGTTCTTGACCTCGATGGCGCGGCGCAGGAAGGCATCGCCGGCGGCCTCGCTGGACGCCCAGTCGAGCGAGCGGCCATTGCCGGTCCAGACGCGTTTGAGATTGCCGACGGAGTCGGCCTCCGCCTTGGCGCAGGTTTCGGCATCGGCGAAGACCCAGAGCCCGTCGACATCGTCATGCTTGGCCAGCACGCCGGCGAGCTCGGCGCCGCGACCGGTGACGATATTGATGGCGCCGGCCGGAATGTCGGAATATTCGATCACCTGGTAGAGGTCGGTGGCCAAAAGCGGGTGGCGCTCGGATGGAACGGCGACCACCGTGTTGCCCATGGCCAGCGCCGGCGCTACCAGCGAGATGAAGCCCAATAGCGGCTGATTGTCCGGCGCGACGATGCCGACGACGCCGACCGGCTCATGCAGCGCAAGCGTGACGACTCGGGCCGGCGGCTGGTGGACACGGCCCTCGAACTTGTCGGCGAGGCCGGCATAAAGAAATAGCCGCTCGATCGACTGCTCGACCTCCTCGCGCGCGGCCTTCGCCGTCACGCCGGTCAGTTGGACGAGGCGCGCGGCGAACTCGTCGGCTCGGCCGGACAGGTTCTCGGCGAAATAATAAAGCACCTGGCTGCGGTTGAAGGCTGTCGCCTCCGGCCAGGCCTTGCACGCGCGGGCGGCAGAAACCGCGTCGCGGATATCCTTGCGGTTGCCAAGGCCGACTTCGCCGGCCAGCTTGCCCTTTGCGGTGACGATGCCGAGCGAGTAATTGCCGTCCGGACGCACCTGCTTGCCGCCGATGAACAGCTTTGCGGTGCGGTCGATGAGCGTTCCGTCGGCCTGCTCGACTGGCTGGGCAGAGCCGGCCGCGGCGGGCTTGATAACCGGGCCGACGGGAAGCTTCGCCGCGAGATATTCGAACATGCCTTCGCGGCCGCCTTCGCGGCCGAAACCGCTTTCGCGATAACCGCCGAAGCCGCAGGCGGCGTCGAACATGTTGGTGCCGTTGACCCAGACGACCCCGGCCTTCAATTGCGGCGCGACGTGCAACGCAAGATTGACGTTCTCGCTCCACACCGAAGCGGCAAGGCCGTAGCGCGTGTTGTTGGCAAGCTCGATCGCCTCCTCGGTGTTGCGGAAGGTCATCGTCGCCAGGACAGGTCCAAAAACCTCTTCCTGCGCCAGAATGTTAGCCGGCGAAACAGAGGTCGCCAACGTCGGCAGGTGATAATAGCCTGTCGTCGGCAAGGCGGCGTCCGGCTGCCAGCAAACGGCGCCTTGTTTCGCGCCCTCCGCGATCAAACTTTTGACGCGGTCGAGCTGGGCGCGGTCGACGAGCGGACCGATGTCGGTGTTCTTGTCGAGCGGGCTGCCGACGCGCAGCCGGCTCATCCTGGCCTTGACCTTGGCGATGA
>JAFKFE010000739.1 GCA_017308345.1 Alphaproteobacteria bacterium
GTGCGGGCGCCGATGGTGATGTCCGGCACGCCGCTTGTCTATGAACACCCCTCGCCGCGTCTTGGCGAGCACACGCAAGAAATCCTTGCCGAACTGGAGAGAGCAGCAAAATGAAGACCGGCGGACAACTGATCGTCGAGGCGCTGGAGGCAAACGGCACCGACCGCATTTTCTGCGTTCCAGGCGAATCCTACCTCGCGGTGCTCGACGCCCTGCACGACTCGTCGATCCGCACCATCGTCTGCCGCCAGGAAGGCGGCGCGGCCATGATGGCCGACTGCCAGGGACGGCTGACCGGCAAGCCGGGCATCTGCTTCGTGACCCGCGGCCCCGGCGCCACCAACGCGTCGGCCGGTATCCACATCGCCATGCAGGATTCGGTGCCGATGATCCTGTTCATCGGCCAGGTCGCCAGCCACGCCAAGGAGCGGGAGGCCTTCCAGGAGGTCGACTACAAACGCTTCTTCGGCGACATCGCCAAATGGGTGGTCGAGATCGACGACGCTTCGCGCATTCCGGAATTCGTCACCCGCGCTTTCGCGGTCGCGACGTCGGGACGCCCCGGCCCGGTCGTCATCTCGCTGCCCGAGGACATGCTGACCAGCGAGGTCGAGGCGCCCGAAGCGCTGCCGCACACGCCGGTCGAGACGCATCCCGGCGAAGCCGAGCTCGGCGCGCTGGAAATGCTGCTCAACGGCGCCAAGCGTCCGTTCGTCATCCTGGGCGGCACCCGCTGGAACGAGCAAGCCGTGGCGCATATGCGCGCGATCGCCGAGACATGGTCCTTGCCCGTCGGCTGCTCCTTCCGCCGCCAGATGCTGTTCGACCATCTGCATCCGAATTACGCCGGCGATGTCGGCATCGGCATCAATCCCAAGCTGGCCGAGCGGATCAAGCAGGCCGATGTCGTGCTCTTGCTCGGCGGCCGCCTGGGCGAGATGCCGTCCTCGGACTACACGCTGCTGAAAAGCCCCTACCCCGACCAGGCGCTGGTGCATGTTCACGCCGATGCCGGCGAACTCGGCCGCGTCTACCGGCCGACAATAGCCATCAACGCCTCTCCCGCCGCTTTCGTCGAGGCCTTCGCCGGGCGCAAGCCTGCCGCCAAGGCTGCCTGGGCAGCAGAGGTCGAAAAGGCGCATGCTGCCTATCTCGAATGGTCGACGCCGCCCCAGACCGGCCCTGGCCCGGTCCAGATGGGCCCGATCATCGAACATCTCGGGAAGGTCCTGCCGGAAGACGCCATCCTCACCAACGGCGCCGGCAACTACGCCACTTGGGTGCATCGCTTCTACCGCAACCGTCGCTTCGGCACGCAAGCGGCGCCCACTTCCGGCTCGATGGGCTACGGCACGCCGGCGGCGGTCGCCGCCAAATCATTGTTCCCGGACCGCACCGTGATTGCCTTCGCCGGCGACGGCTGCTTCATGATGAACGGGCAGGAGTTCGCGACAGCCGTCCAGTACGGCCTGCCGATCATCGTCATCGTCGTCAACAACGGCATCTACGGCACCATCCGCATGCATCAGGAGCGGGAATACCCGAACCGCGTCGTCGCCACGGAGCTCAAGAACCCGGACTTCGCGGCGCTGGCCCGTGCCTATGGCGGCCATGGCGAGACGGTCGAGAAAACCGCCGACTTCGCGCCGGCCTTCGAACGCGCCCGCGCCAGCGGCAGGCCGGCGATCATCGAGATCAGGCTCGATCCCGAAGCGATCACGCCGACCCGCACGCTGACGCAAATCCGCAATAAGAGCTGAGTGCCGACAAGAGGTTAGGGCCGAGTTCCCCCCTCTGTCCGGCAGGACAGAGGGGGGCGCTGTCCCGCCAGCTTCCAAAATCTCAGCCACTGCGGCGCACTACATCGCCTTCTCGATCTGGCCGCGGATCTCGCCACCCTTGTTGGCGGCTGTGTGGACGTTGACATAGTACTTGCCGGCCTCGAGATCCGCCGCCTGTGCATCGGTCAGCGTCGCCGATCCCTTGATCGGGCTCTTGAGCTTGCCTTTGAACGGGATGACCGGATCCGCATTCGCGCCCATATCCGCCGGCCCGTGGATGTGGGCGGCCACGGCAGGTCCGCTGAGGCCGGAATATTTGACGTTCCAAGTAAGTTTCTTGCTTGTGCTGTCGAAGGTGAAGGTCGCGGTTCCCTTACCCTTGGTGGTGACGGGCGGGCTTTGCTGGCCGCCGTCGAGCGTCGCCGTGAACTTCATCGTCTCGGCCATGGCCGGTGATGCGATGAGGAAGGCGGTCGAAACGGCAAGCGCCGAAAGCATCGGCACGGACAGAATGCGCATGAAGAATCTCCATCGGTTGCGGCATCCTGCACGGCTCCCCGACGCGCGGATGCATCAATCAAACGGTTGGGCGCCCCGATATATCCCCGCGCACGTTTATTTTACCCGCGAACACGAAAAAGGGGCGGTCGCCCGCCCCTTTCAATTTCGACTGTCGAGACCCGACCTTGCTTGATCGCCCTACTTGATCGCCCTACTTGATCGCCTTGTCGGTGATCGCGGTCGTGTAGGCGCCGGTCGCC
>JAFKFE010000740.1 GCA_017308345.1 Alphaproteobacteria bacterium
ACGTGGTACATGCTGGGCGGCTCGGTCTTCTGGCTGCTGCTCGGCAACGCCATCATGTTCAAGATGTTGAATTTCAGGTTCTGAGATGGAAGACATCATCCGCTTCCTTGCCTCACTTGCGCCGACCTCGCTGATGCCGGTTGCCGTGCTTCTGCTGGTGATGGGCGGCGGCGCCGTCGCCTGGCCTCTGGTTCTGGCAAAGGGCGATCGCAGCGAGGTCAAGCGCCGGCTGAAGGTCGAGGAGACGCAGCCGGCCGAGCAGTCCGAAGCCGCGCCCAGGAAGAACGCCAACGCCGTGCGCGAGAAGGCGGTGAAGCGGGCACAGGAATTCTATGCCAAGAGCGACCCGGAAAATGTCGCGCGGCTACGCATGAAGCTCATCCAGGCCGGCTATATGGAGCCGCGCGCCGTCGGCATGTTCTTCCTCATCCGTTTCGCCACTCTCATCGGCGCGGCGCTCGGCGCCTTCCTGGTCAATCATTGGGCGGCCAGCGCCGAGTCGACCATGACCAGCCGCTGGACCTTCATCATCCTGTCCGGCGCCGGCGGCTATTTCCTGCCTGGCCTGGTGCTGACGCAGAAGGTTCGTGAGAAGATGCGCGAATACCGCAACGGCTTTCCCGACTTCATGGATTTGATGATCGTCTGCTCCGATGCCGGCATGAGCATGGAGGCCGGCATCGAGCGGGTCTCCAAGGAGCTTGCAAGGACCTATCCGTCGCTAAGCCAGAACCTGATCCTGGTTTCGCTGGAACTCAGGGCCGGCCGGAGCCTCGACGACGCGCTGAAGGCGCTCGCCGACCGCCTCAGCCTCGACGAGGTGCGTTCCTTCGCGACGCTCTTGCAGCAATCCAAGGAGCTCGGCACCAGCCTGTCGGGCTCGCTGCGCGTCTTTTCCGACGAAATGCGGCACAAGCGCATGTCGTTGGCCGAGGAGAAGGCGCATGCCTTGCCGGCCAAGATGTCGGTCCCGGTGACGGTCTGCATCCTGCCGGTGGTGCTGATGATCGCCATCATTCCGATCATCGTGAAGCTGACCGCGCACTGAGGCATTTCGATATTCAGGTGAGGCCGGCCTGCAAGCGGTAGTTTTCCGGGCTTCCGGCCTTCGCCGGCCGAAGCCCTCACAAGTGTTTTCGCTCCATGAAGGCTACGGCCGGCGCAGGCCGGTTCTCGGAAGCTGCCGTTTTCGATGCGGCATGACCTGGATCCGGCAGTCTCCCCCAACTGCACTGGTTAACACATGCTTGGCGCGCAACCGAATTTTAGCCGCATTTCGGCACCGAAGCTTAATCGCTCTCCTGTAAGGTCTTTGCCTGAAGAACGACCCGGCAAATCGGGCGATGGGGCAGGGGCATGCGTCAGAAACTTCCCAGGGCTGCGGCGGCGTTGGCGGCCGTCTTGATGATCACCGGCTGCACGACCAACAACATCGTCGACACGACCAATACCACGGCGATCCAGCCGGTGGCCAAGGATGTCAGCGCCAACGATCCTGGATGGGGCTTGCCGCGTCCTATGACGAGCTCGGCCGTTTCGACTTCGCCGACCGCGCCTATGCGCAGCTTCTGAAGGTCGCCGGTCGCAAGCCGCAGATCGTCAACAATATGGGCTATTCGCAGCTCCTGCGCGGCAACAAGAAGAAGGCTCGCGCGCTGCTGCTCGAGGCCAAGGCCGGCATGGCCGACCAGACGGTGGTCAACGCCAATCTGGCATTGCTCGACAGGGGTTGATTGGCGCAAGCCGACCCGGGGCTTCATGCGGAGCGCCGGCTTGAGAACAAGGCAGCCAGCCCGATGCCGGGCCGGCCTTGAAAACCGCTTGAATGAACGCCGGCGGCTATTCGGCGGCGCCGAGATATTCCGACAGTGGCGGGCAGGAGCAGACCAGGTTGCGGTCGCCGGCGACGTTGTCGATGCGCGAGACCGGCGGCCAGTATTTCGCCGCCAGATCGGCGTCGCCCGCCGGATAGGCAGCCTCCAGCCGCGAATAGGGATGGGTCCATGCGCCCGCCAGCGCTTCCGCCGCCGTGTGCGGGGCGTTGACCAGCGGGTTGTCGTTGGACGGCCACTCGCCCTTCGCCACTTTCGCCGCTTCGCCGGCGATGGCGATCATCGCCTCGCAGAAGCGATCGAGCTCGCGCTTGGGCTCGGACTCGGTCGGCTCGACCATCAGCGTTCCAGCGACCGGGAACGACATGGTCGGCGCGTGGAAGCCGTAGTCGATCAGGCGCTTGGCGATGTCGTCGACGCTGATGCCGGCGCTCTCCTTGAGGACGCGGGTGTCGAGGATGCACTCATGCGCGATGCGATCGTGCCTGCCCTTGTAGAGGAGCGGGAAATGCGGCGCGAGCCTGGTCGCGATGTAGTTGGCCGAGACGATCGCCGTCTCGGTCGCCTGCTTCAGCCCGGAAGCGCCCATCATGCGGATATACATCCAGGTGATCGGCAGGATCGAGGCGCTGCCGAACGGCGCCGCCGCCACGGCATGGGTCGTGCCTTCCGCGATGTGGCCCGGCAGATAGCGCTTCAGATGCGCCTTGACGCCGATCGGACCGACACCCGGGCCGCCGCCGCCATGCGGGATGCAGAAGGTCTTGTGCAGGTTCATATGGCAGACGTCCGCGCCGATATCGCCTGGCCGGGCGAGACCGACCAGGGCGTTGAGGTTGGCGCCGTCGAAATAGACCTGGCCGCCATGCTCATGCACGATGGCGCAGAGGTCGCGCGCGCCTTCCTCGTAGACGCCGTGCGTCGAGGGGTAGGTGAACATCAGCGCCGCGAGGTTCGCCGAATGCTCGGCCGCCTTGGCCTTGAGGTCCTCGACATCGATGTTGCCGTCCTCCGTGCAGCGCACGACGACGACGCTCATGCCGGCCATCGCGGCGCTCGCCGGATTGGTGCCATGCGCGGAAGACGGGATCAGGCAGATGGTGCGATGGCCTTCGCCGCGCGAGCGGTGATAGCCGCGAATGGCGAGCAGGCCGGCATATTCGCCCTGGCTGCCGGCATTGGGCTGCAAGGTCACGGCGTCGAAGCCGGTGATCTCCGACAACCAGGCTTCGAGGTCGGCGATCATGGCGCGGTAGCCGCCCGAATGGCCGGCGGGCGCGAAGGGGTGCAGATTGGCGACGCTTGGCCAGCTCACCGGCATCATCTCGGCGGCGGCATTGAGCTTCATGGTGCAGGAGCCGAGCGGGATCATGGCGCGGTCGAGCGCGAGGTCCTTGTCGGCCAGCCGGCGCAGGAAGCGCATCATGTCGGTCTCGGAGCGGTTCTCGTGGAAGACCGGCTGGGTGAGGAACTCCTTGCCGCGCGGTTTGCCGGGCATCGAGCCGCCTTCCGCGCCAGGCCTGGCGCCGAAGAGGCCGGCGATCGCCTCAAGATCGGCTTCCGTCGAGGTCTCGTCGAAGGCGATGCTGATCTTGTCCGCATCGACGACGCGCAGCAGCCGGCCTGTCTTCTCCGCGGCGGCGGCGATCGCGCCGGCCTTGCCCGTCACCTCGGCCGTCACCGTGTCGAAGCGGCTCGCGCCGGACACCGGGACGCCCGCGGCCTTGAGGCCTGAAGCGAGGCGATCGGCGAGCCCGTGGATATGGCTGGCGATCGCTTGCAGGCCGGCGGGACCATGCCAGATCGCATAAGCGGTCGCCATGTTGGCCAGCAGCGCCTGCGCGGTGCAGATGTTGGAAGTCGCCTTGTCGCGGCGGATGTGCTGCTCACGCGTCTGCAGCGCCAGCCGGTAGCCGGGACGGCCCTTGGTGTCCGTTGACTGGCCCACGAGGCGGCCGGGCATCAGGCGGGTCAGCTTGTCGGAAACGGCGCAATAGGCGGCATGCGGGCCGCCGAAGCCCATTGGCACGCCGAAGCGTTGCATGGAGCCGACGGCGATGTCGGCGCCGAGCTTGGCCGGCGCATCCGTCAGGGTGAGCGCCAGCGGATCGGCGATGAACACGACC
>JAFKFE010000741.1 GCA_017308345.1 Alphaproteobacteria bacterium
TGTCGCCTGGAGCGAAGGGCTTGCCGCGCGGCTGGCCAGGGAAGCGGATTTCGAGCTCAGCAGCGAGCCGATGCTGTCGCTTTTCTCGTTCCGGCACCGCGCGGCGGGAGGCATCGACCCTGACGAGCACAATCTGCGCCTGGTCGATGCCATCAATGCCGACGGCCGCATCTATCTGACGCAAACGCGGGTCGATGGGCGCGTGGCGATCCGCTTTCAGGCGGGACAGTTCGAGTCGACGGCGGCTGATGTCGACGCGGCGTTCGACGTCATAACCGAGATGGCCCGGCGCCCGTCTTGAGGCAGTGGACGTTCCGCGCGGGTTTGCCTTTTGCGATCAAGTGATTTTCGTTAGCCGGCTTATGCCTTTTCTTCGCTTTCGTTTTCCGATATAGAGGGGAAAAACGAAAATGGAGGATGCCGGATGTTTCTTTCGCCACGCCACGCCGAAATCATCCAGATGGCGAAAGACCATAGCCGCGTGCTGGTCGACGACCTTGCGACGCATTTCAACGTGACGCCGCAGACCATCCGCAAGGATCTCAACGATCTTTGCGATCAGCGCCTGCTGACGCGCATCCATGGCGGCGCCTTGTTTCCCTCCGGCATCGAGAACATGGAGTACGAGGCGCGCCGCAAGATCGCCGCCGACGAGAAGGAAGCGATCGGCAACGCGGCGGCGCGCCTGATCCCGGACAGTGCCTCGCTGTTCATCAATATCGGCACCACCACCGAGGCGGTCAGCAAGGCGCTGCTCGACCACAACGGGCTGATGGTCATTACTAATAATATCAATGTTGCCAATAGGATGCGCATTTATCCTACGATCGAGGTGGTGATCGCGGGCGGCGTGGTGCGCGGTTCGGATGGCGGCATCGTCGGCGAGGCGGCGGTCGATTTCATCCGTCAGTTCAAGGTCGACTATGCCGTCATCGGCGCCTCGGCGATCGACCATGACGGCGCGCTGCTCGACTTCGATTTCCGCGAGGTGAAGGTGGCGCAGGCCATCATCGCCAACGCGCGCCACGTCATCCTGGTCTCCGACCGGACGAAATTCGAGCGCACGGCGCCGGTTCGCATCGGCCATCTTTCGCAAGTGAACACCTTCATCACCGATCGCTGCGACATCCCCTCGATCCGCAAGATTTGCGAGGAGACCGAGGTTCGGCTGATCGAGACCGCGCTTGAATAGGCTCGCATCACGGTTGCCTCACGCAACTGTGATATTTCGTTTGACATTCGGTTTGAGTTCGAAATAATTCCGCCACGGTTTCGTAAAACACAAAAATGGTGCAATGCGAAATCGTTGGAGGACCCTTTGGACGCATCTCCGATCCATGACATTTTCGTCATCGGCGGCGGCATCAATGGTTGCGGCATAGCCCGCGACGCCGTTGGCCGCGGATATTCGGTATACCTGGCCGAAATGAACGATCTGGCGAGCGGGACTTCGTCCGGCTCGACCAAGCTCATCCATGGCGGTCTTCGCTATCTCGAATTCTACGAGTTCCGGCTGGTGCGCGAAGCGCTGATGGAGCGCGAGGTTCTGTGGAAGAACGCGCCGCATATCATCTGGCCGATGCGCTTCGTTCTGCCTTACGCCAAGGGCCTCAGGCCCGCTTGGCTGATCCGGCTTGGGCTGTTCCTTTACGATCACATCGGCGGGCGCAAGCTACTGCCGGCGACGAAGACGCTGGACATGGCCAGCGATCCGGCCGGCAAGCCGCTCAAGCCATTGTTCCGCAAGGCTTTCGAATATTCGGATGGTTGGGTCAACGACGCGCGCCTGGTGGCGCTGAATGCGCGTGACGCCGCCGACCGGGGCGCCATTATCCGCACCCGCACCAAGGTCGTCAGCGCGCGCCGCGACGGTCCGACCTGGACCATCAAGGTGCAGAATGTGCTCACCGGTGACACCGAGGAGGTCCGCGCGCGGCTTCTCGTCAACGCCGCCGGCCCATGGGTCGATCATGTCCTGCAAACAGCCGTCGGCCAGAACGAGGTGCACAATGTCCGCCTTGTGCAGGGCAGCCATATCGTCATCCATAGGAAGTTCGACGATCCGCGCGCCTATTTCTTCCAGAACAAGGATGGCCGCATCATCTTCGCCATTCCCTATGAGGAAGAATTCACGCTGATCGGCACCACCGACCGCGACTATCCCGGCGACCCGCATGACGTGAAAATCTCCGACCCCGAGATCGATTATCTGTGCGCCGCCGCAAGCGAGTATTTCGCGCAACCCGTGAGGCGCTCGGACATCGTCTGGACCTATTCGGCGGTGCGCCCGCTCTATGACGACGGCGCCTCCAAGGCGCAGGAAGCGACGCGCGATTATGTGCTGAAGGCCGATGGCGGGGAGGGCGTTGCCCCGCTTCTCAACGCCTTCGGCGGCAAGATCACGACCTTCCGCCGGCTGGCGGAATCGATGCTGGAGAAGATCGAGGGCTTTCTCGGCAAGCGCGGCAAGCCTTTGACGCATGACGCTCCGCTGCCGTGCGGCGATTTTTTCGCCACAGGCTTCGATGCCCAGGTTGCCA
>JAFKFE010000742.1 GCA_017308345.1 Alphaproteobacteria bacterium
CACGTCGGACCAACGCGCCTTGCAGATTGCCTCCTGTCGCATCGCTGTGGCAACGGCGAAACGTACGATCCGGCCAACCGGCGCTATCTGGAGAGGATTTGAATCGAAGTGGGCGATCAGCCTGTCGAGTTCATCCTGGGTGGGCCGCCTGTCGCGCTCGCACCCCTTGCCGACCAGGCCGAGGCGCTTAAGGGCGATGCGCGCGAGATCAACGGGCTCGACTTTGACTGGTAGACCATGGACGGCCGCAGCATGAGACAGGACAAGTTTTATAAAGCCGATGTCTATCCCGAGCGTCATCGGCCCAGCGCCTTGCGCGGCCCGCTCTCGACCGAAACGAATGAGCCGTTCGCGATCGAGAGCCGCGATGTTGCACTTCCCTAGATGCCTTCCGAGCATTGCGAGGGCTGCGGACTTGGAGCGGCGAGGGGACTTGCCTACATCGCACATGTCGTCGATATGAAGGTCGATGAGTTCGCCGAAGGTCTTGAGGCGCGCTATACGGGACTTGGTCGGCGTCTCACCGCGATCGACCTGGCGCTCGGTTTCTGTCGCCCAACGGCGCGCGTCGTCTCGGCGCAGGAAGGTCTCGCTGACATAGCGACCTTTGCGACGGACTTGCACACGCCAGGAGCCGGACGAGAGCTTTGTGTAGGTGGCCATTTTTCGTGTGCGCTCCGTGTGCACTGGGAGATCGAAACGTAGCGAAAAGGGTCGTAGTCTGGCGTAAATTCGGGTGGGTGCGGCAGGTGCTAAGAATTTGATGTTAAAGAAAAAATGCTGAATAATCAAGAGCATAGAGTGGCCGTGGCCCCGATGATGGACTGGACGGATCGGCATTGCCGGTTCTTCCACCGCCAGTTGACGCGCCGTGCGCTGCTCTACACCGAGATGGTTGTGGCGGACGCGGTCCTCCATGGCGCGCGCGAGCGGATGCTCGGTTTCGACGACGTCGAGCATCCGGTGGCGTTGCAGCTTGGGGGATCGGAGCCCGCGAAGCTGGCCGAGGCAGCGCGGATCGGCGAAGCCTTCGGCTATGACGAGATCAACCTCAATGTCGGTTGCCCGTCCGACCGCGTGCAGTCGGGAACGTTCGGCGCCTGCCTGATGAAGGCGCCGGCTCTGGTCGCCGAATGCGTCGCGGCGATGAAGGCTTCTGTGAAAATCCCCGTCACCGTCAAATGCCGAATCGGCGTCGACGATCAGGACCCCGAGCCTGCTCTCGACACGCTCGCCGACGGCGTGCTCGCGGCCGGCGCCGACGCGCTGTGGGTGCATGCCCGCAAGGCCTGGCTGGAGGGGCTTAGCCCCAAGGAGAACCGCGAAATCCCGCCGCTCGACTATCAGCGCGTCTACCGGCTGAAGGCCAGAAAGCTCAACGAATTCATCGGCATCAATGGCGGCATTCAATCGCTTGCCGAAGCGTCGGCGCATCTCGGCCATGTCGACGGCGCGATGCTCGGCCGCGCGGCCTATCACACGCCGGGCATCCTCGCCGGCGTCGATGCCGCCTTCCATGGCGAGGCGGCGACAGCCTTCGACTACCCGGCGCTGTTCGACGCCATGGCCGGTTACGCCGCACGCCATATCGAGCGGGGCGGGCGGCTCGGCCACATCACCCGCCACATGGTCGGGCTGTTCCACGGCCTGCCGGGCGCGCGCCGCTTCAGGCAGATACTGTCGACGGATGCGAACAAGCCCGGCGCCGGGCCGGAAGTGCTGAAGACCGCGTTCGCAGCGATTGATTTGACGGCTGCCGAGGCAGAGGCAGCCTGACCCCTGGGT
The DNA here is from genome assembly GCA_017308345.1 of Alphaproteobacteria bacterium. Lineage (GTDB taxonomy): Bacteria > Pseudomonadota > Alphaproteobacteria > Rhizobiales > Rhizobiaceae > Mesorhizobium. Next base: position 1,786 of record JAFKFE010000742.1, read on the forward strand.
CAGTCCCGCAGGATCATGCGGTCGCCGCGCACGTCGAAGCCCGACAATGAACTGATGAAGTTCATGCCGAGCAGGCTCTGGTTCAGCATGCCGGGCGCGGCGACCATCACCGACATGTCCTTGCGCACGATGCCGCCGATCGCCACCTCGTCGGTCTTGACCGTCGCCGCGCGCGCCATGCCGTTGGCGGTGGACACCTCCACGCTGTAGCTGAGCGCCGCCGGGTTGAAGCCGGCGGCCTGCGCATCTTGCGATGTCAGCACCGTGCTGGTCGCGCCGGTGTCGACCACGGCCCGCACCGGCGCGCCGTTGACCAGGATGCGGGCTTCGAAATGGCCGTTGTCGGCTTTGTCGAGCGTGACGGTCGGGCGGCCATTCTCCACGCCGAGCGCCAGCGGGCTGCCCGGCACAAGGCCGGCGGTCACGCGGCTCGCAACGTCCTGCAACTCATAGCGATACTGGTAGCCGGCGATCAGCACGAGCACGAATGCGGCCCAGACGCCGAGATTGCGCGCCATGTCGCCCATCGGCCGGCCGGAGCGGAGCAGGCTCGCGCCGATCACCATCACCAGCACGCCGACCCAGATCAAACGGCCGAAATCATTGTTGTTCATGCCGAAAGTGTGGCCGGCCGAATTGTTGAGCATGAGCAGCACGCCCCCGACGCCAATCGCCGCCATCACGATCCAGAACAGCCGGTTCATCGGTTTCTTCTCACAAAACGCCGCGCTCGCGCGCCATGCGGTTGCGCCGGGGGCAGTTCGGACATCACCGCCCGGCGCGTTTCGGTGGTCATCGCGAGCCAGCCGGAAATCTCGTCGCGCGTGCGGCCGCAACCGAAGCAGAAACCGGTTTTCATATCGATCGAACAGACCAGGATGCAGGGGGATTCGATGGCGGTCATGCTGTTCTCTTGCCTTTATTCCACATGGTGCAACCGCGGGGCCAATGCAAGCCCTCCGCGATACGCAGCAAGGCAATGCCTTCACGGCATCGTCAGGCGGTTGTGCCGGCTGGAGAAGGCGGCTATGCCGCTTGCGACTCCAGCAACGAACCGTGACCGACATAAATGACCGCGACGCCTTTCGACGATTTCCGAAACCTTCTGGCGACGCTGCCGCCTGCCGATCACGCGGCGAACGCCCGTGTCCGCGCGCTTTTCGCCAAAGCGGAAAAGCCGAAGGAATCGCTCGGGCGCATCGAGGACATCGCAGCCTGGATTGCGTCCTGGAGCGGGCGCGCGCCGCCGGCGATCGACCGGCCACTGGTGGCGATCTTCGCTGGCAACCACGGCGCGGTCAGGCA
>JAFKFE010000743.1 GCA_017308345.1 Alphaproteobacteria bacterium
CTTGCGCCGAGAGCATGATGCCGAAAAGTGTGAAGCGGTTTTCGGACGACATCATGCTCCTTGCTTCCAAGGAGGCCTGAGCGATGGAACTCCCCGCCCGGTTGCGGCAAGGCGTCGACAGCCTCCTGGAGAAGGTGCCGGTGTCGGCGTTGAAGCAGGCCGCGAAGACGCTCTCGGAGCGCTACCGCGCCGAGCTGCGCGACGGCCGCCTGCATATGGGCGAGGACATGGCGGTCAAGGCCTATCTGGCGACGCGGCTGCCCGCCACCTATGCCGCCGTGCGCGCCAGCCTCGAGGCGCTGAGCGAGGCCCGCCCCGACTTCCAACCAACAAGCCTGCTCGACATCGGCGCCGGACCTGGCACTATGCTTTGGGCCACGAACGATGCATGGCCGGAGCTCGAACAGGCCGCCCTGGTCGAAGCGAGCGCTGCCGTGCGCAAGGCCGGGCAGACGCTGGCTGAAGGCGCGATCGCGGCCCGCGCCGACTGGATCGCCGGCGACGCGACCATCGACCTCGACGGCATCAAGCCCGCCGACCTGGTCAGCGCCGCCTATGTGCTGGACGAGATCGTGCCCGCCTCGTTGCCGAAGCTCATCGACCGCCTCTGGCGGCTGACGGCCGACACGCTGCTCCTCGTCGAGCCCGGCACGCCGGCCGGCTGGCAGCGCATCCTGGCCGCGCGCCGGCAACTGATCGAAGCGGGCGCGCATGTGCTCGCGCCCTGTCCGCATGAAGCGCCCTCCCCGCTCGCGCCGCCCGACTGGTGCCATTTTTCGCGCAGTGTCTCCCGCTCGCGCCTGCACCGTCTGGTCAAGGAGGCCGAGGTGCCGTGGGAGGACGAGAAGTTCATCTACCTCGCCGCTTCCCGGCGGCACGCGCCGGCCCGCGCGGCGCGGGTGATCGCGCCGCCGAAAGGCGGCTCGGGCAAGGTGGTGCTGAAACTCTGCCAGCCGGACGGCAGCGCCGGCGAGCGCCTGTTCAGCAAGCGCGACGGGGATGTCTTCAAGGCGGCGCGACGGGTGGATTGGGGGGACACGCTGGGCTGACCTGCGTGGACCGGCGACATCGGAAGAGGGCGCGACGTCGATGCCTTGGTGGAATTGCTACTTTGACGATTAGCCGAAGCGCCCGAACTTCGTCATCCACGGGCGAAGCGGCGCGCAGACCCGAGGATCCATTCCGTGACGTTGCGCGAGGAGTAAAAAACGGCTCAGAACCAGGGTTATTCTGCATCGCCGCAACGCTCACAGGTAACGGAATGGACTCTATGGTCTGCGCGCGTCGCTTCGCCATGGAATGACGACCTGAGAAGCGTTTCAGCCAATCTCCAACGCTCGTGGCCCCTGTGCCCGAACAGGCTGGCGGGCCTGCCCTGAACGACCCTCCTGAGGGCAAACGGCCGCCAAAATTGTTCTTGCTTCGTTCCGAATTTGCAACTAAGAATCGTCCCTTGCCGAGTCAAACGGAATCAAGCCACCGGAATACTGTCCTGTGGATGGTTTGCCGATCCTGTGAACATTGGGCATCAAGCCGGTTGGACCGGGAAGTGTTGCAGAAAGGTCAGCACCGAATCTTCCTGTTCTGGTATCGAGAAGGCGGGATCGAAATCGGGGATATCATGGCAGAGGCGGCACTGAAATTCGGCGCGGCGGAAACGCCGCTTTATCGCGAGGCACCGAACAACATCGAGGCGGAGCAGGCGCTGCTCGGCGCCATCCTCGTCAACAACGACGCCTTCTACCGTGTCTCCGATTTCCTCAAGCCGGGCCATTTCTACGAGCCGCTGCACCGCCGGATCTTCGAGGTCGCGTCCGAGCTCATCCGCATGGGTAAGATCGCGACGCCAATCACGCTGAAGACCTTCCTGCCGGCCGACGAGAAGGTCGGCGACATGACGGTGGCGCAATATGTCGTGCGGCTCGCCGTCGAAGCAGTCACCGTCGTCAATGCGACCGACTATGGCCGCGCCATCTACGACCTCGCGACGCGCCGGGCGCTGATCACCGTCGGCGAGGACATGGTCAACATCGCCTATGACGCGCCGGTCGACATGTCGCCCTCCGACCAGATCGAGGATGCCGAGCGGCGGCTGTTCGAGCTCGCCGAAACCGGCCGCTATGACGGCGGCTTCGAGAGCTTCAACGACGCGGTCAAGACCGCCGTCGACATGGCCAACGCCGCCTATATGCGCGACGGCCATCTGTCCGGCATCTCGACCGGCCTGCGCGACCTCGACCGCCGCATGGGCGGCCTGCAGCCCTCCGACCTGATCGTGCTCGCCGGACGTCCGGGCATGGGCAAGACCTCCTTGGCCACCAACATCGCCTTCAACATCGCCGAGGCCTATGTCCCGGCGCAGCAGGCCGATGGGACCTTCAAGGCCGCCAATGGCGGCGTCGTCGGCTTCTTCTCGCTCGAAATGTCGTCGGAGCAGCTCGCCACCCGCATCATCTCCGAGCAGACCGAGATCTCGTCATCGAAAATCCGCCGCGGCGAGATCACCGAGATGGATTTCGAGAAGCTGGTCGCCTGCTCG
>JAFKFE010000744.1 GCA_017308345.1 Alphaproteobacteria bacterium
GACGCCATCTCGGGCTGCGCCTTGATGGTCGCGACCGCGCGGCGCATGCCGTCCAGACGGTCGGCCAGGCGCTGGCGCAGCGGCCGCAACTGCCTGCGGTCGTCCGGCAGCTCGTCCAGGCTTTCGTCGAGAATGGTGACAGTATCGATGATGCCTTCGAAATCGCCCTGCAGATGCACGGAGGGCGCCTCCGCCCATTCGGCGCAGGACGCCGCCACCGCGACAAGATGGCCGGCGAGATTGCCGCTGTCGACCGCCGAGATGTAGAGCGGATAGAGCGGCTTCAGCGTCGTCGTGTCATACCAGTTGTAGAGATGGCCACGGTCGCGCGGCATGTTCTCGATCGTCGTCATCGTGGCGTCGATGCGGGTGATGGCGTCCGACAGGCTGATCCAGCCGAAATCGCGCGCCGAAACCACCGACAGCAGATAGACGCCGATATTGGTCGGCGAGGTGCGCGGCGCCACCACCGGCGCCGGGCTCTCCTGGAAATTGTCCGGCGGCAGGTGATGCTGCTCGGGCGTGACGAAGGTCTCGAAATAATGCCAGGTGCGGCGCGCGAAGGTGCGCAGCACCTTGATGTCGGCGGTCGAGATGCGCAGCCTGTCCTCGGTCTCGGCCGAGCGGCTTATCCAGCAGGCGACGGCGGGCGAAGCGATCCAGAAGATGGCGAAGAAGAAGGCGACGAAGGCGCCGGTGGAATCGGCCAGCACCGGAATGGCGAGGCCGACGACGCCGATGATCACCGCGCCATACATCATGCCGTAATAGGCGCCGAGATCGTTCCCGCCCTTGGCTGCCTGCGAAGCGGTGCGCCATTCCAGAAGGTTCTGCCGGCTGACGAAGAGGCGGTAGATGGTGCGTATGATGGCGTCGCCCATCATCCAGGCCAGATGGGCCATCAGGAGCACCTTGAGCGCCACGAGCGCCGTGCCGAACACGGTGTCGCGCGCAAGCGCCGAGAAATGGCCGCGCGGGGTCTGGTCGCCGCTCTTCGGCAGGATGCCGTTCACGATGTCGAAGGTCGGCGCCATGAACAGGCTGAGGATCAGGAGCGCCTGCCATTGCGCGGCCTGGGTGAAGGGCAACAGCGTCCAGCCGGCGACGCAAGCCATGACCCAGAAGATCGGGGTGAGCGAGCGGCGCAGATTGTCGACCATCTTCCAGCGCGACAGCGCCGGCACGCCGGAGCGCGGATCGAAGATGTAGCCGAGCAGTTGCCAGTCGCCGCGCGCCCAGCGGTGGTGGCGCGAGGCGTCGACCGAGTAGCGGGTCGGATAGTCCTCGACCAGTTCGACGTCGGTGACCAGCGCCGCGCGCGCCAGCGCGCCTTCGAGCAGATCGTGGCTGAGGATGGTGTTCTCGTCTATGCGGTCCTTCAGCGCCGCCTCGAAGGCATCGACATGGTAGAGGCCCTTGCCGGTGAAGGAACCGTCGCCGAAGACGTCCTGATAGACGTCGGAGACGGCGAACACATAGGGGTCGAGGCCGCGATTGGCCGAAAAGACGCGCTGGAAGAAGGAAGCATCGTCACCGCTGGTGAGCGAAGCGGTGATGCGCGGCTGCAGGATGGTGTAGCCGGCGCTGACGACGCGCTTGACCGGATCGAAATGCGGGCGGTTCAGTGGATGAGCGAGCTTGCCGACCAGGCTCGAAACCGCGTCGCGCGTGGTGCGCGTGTCGGCGTCGAGCGTCATCACATAGACGACCTTTTCCGGCAGCGGCGTGTCGAGCGGCAGGAAGGTGGTGTCGCTGTCGCCGCGCAGGAGAAGGTTCAGCTCATGCAGCTTGCCGCGCTTGCGCTCCCAGCCCATCCAGCAGCCCTGCGCCTGGTTGTAGAGCCGGCGGCGATGCAGGAGGTAGAAGCGCGGCGAGCCTTCCGACGGATAGCGGGCATTGAGCCTGGCGATCTCGTCGCGGGCATATTGCAGGATCTCGATGTCGGCGGCGTCGATCTCGGTCTTGGAATCCGGCCAGTCGGACAAAAGCGCGAAATGGATCTCTTCGGCCGTGTTGGCGAGGTGATGCACCTCGATGTTGCGGATGTTCTCCTCGACATCGTCGCGCGAGCCGATCAGCGAGGGCACCACGACCAGCGTGCGCGCCTGGGCCGGGATGCCGTGCTTGTTGTAGTCGTAGCCGACAAGCCGGGTCGGTTTGAGGAACAGCGCCACAACGGTGTTGAAGAAGGCGAGCGCGCCTTCGCTTGCCGGCACCGCGAACAGCGCCAGCATCAGCGTGATCGATTCCACCGACAGGCCGAGATTGGCGAGCGCCCTCCCCGACAGCACCAGCAGCAGCGCCGTCAACAGGAAGACCGGCACGACGATACCCAGCCAGCCGGCGCTGGCAAAGCCGCGCTTGAAGGTCACATAGAAAGGCGGCCTGTAGCCGATCGCCTTTTCCAGTTCCTGCCGGCGCGGTCCGACCAGGAAGAAGCCGACATCGGTATGCACGGCGGGGTCGGCGGTTTCGGGCACGCCGGACGCATCGGTGACGCCGGGCGTGTGACCGGCGAGCTCGATCGCCTTTTCG
>JAFKFE010000745.1 GCA_017308345.1 Alphaproteobacteria bacterium
GCCCCATTCAATTCGACGATGCTCCGATATCTTCTCAACAAAATCGCCCTCCTGCTCCCGACCCTGGTCGGCATCACCATCTGCGCCTTCGCCTTCGTCAAGCTGCTGCCCGGCGATCCGATCCTCGCCATGGACGGCGAGCATGGCGTCACCCCTGCCCGCTACGAGGAGCTCAAGCAACAGTTCGGCTACAACCTGCCGGTCTGGGAGCAGTATGCGCGTTATGTCGGCGAGGTCGCCACAGGCGATTTCGGCGTCTCCATTTCGTCCAAGCGCCCGGTGCTCGAGGAGTTCAAGACGCTCTTCCCGGCGACGCTGGAACTGTCCTTCTTCGCCATGATCTTCGCCATGGCGATCGGCATACCCGCCGGCATCTTCGCCGCCGTCAAGCGCGGCTCATGGTTCGATCAATCGCTGATGGGCACGGCCCTCGTCGGCTATTCCATGCCGATCTTCTGGTGGGGCCTCCTGCTTATCATCTTCTTTTCCGGCTATCTCGGCTGGACGCCGGTCTCGGGCCGTATCGGCCTGCAGTTCTTCTTCAAACCGATCACCGGCTTCATGACCATCGACAGCCTCCTCCACGGCAAGTGGGACGCGTTTCGCTCCGCGCTCAGCCACCTCGTGCTGCCTTCGATCGTGCTCGGCACCATTCCGCTGGCGGTGATCGCGCGCCAGACGCGTTCGGCCATGCTCGAGGTTCTGGGTGAGGACTATGTTCGCACCGCGCGCGCCAAGGGCCTTTCGGCGGCCCGCGTCATCGGCGTGCATGCGCTGCGCAACGCGCTGATCCCGGTCGTCACCACCATCGGCCTGCAGGTCGGCACGCTGCTTGCCGGCGCCATCCTCACCGAGACCATCTTCGCCTGGCCGGGCATCGGCAAGTGGATGGTCGATTCCATCTTCAAGCGCGACTATGTCGTCGTGCAGTCAGGCCTGCTCTTGATCGCTCTCATCGTCATGGCGGTGAACCTCATCGTCGATGTGCTCTATGCCGTCATCAACCCGCGCATCAGGGCGGCGTAGATGAGCCAGTCGACAGAAATCGCCCCGACGGCAGCCGGCAACCCCGACCGGCTCACCGGCCTCAGGACCTTCTGGCACTATTTCTCGGTGAACCGCGGCGCCGTCATCGGCCTGTTCGTCTTCATCCTCCTGGTGCTGGCCGCGCTCTTCGCGCCGCTGCTCGCGCCCTACGCGCCGGATGTCCAGGACAAGACCGCTTTTCTGCGGCCCCCGGCATGGCAGGAAGGCGGCTCGACGCAATATCTGCTCGGCACCGATCCGGTCGGCCGCGATATCCTCTCGCGCCTGCTCTATGGCGCGCGCTTCTCGCTGCTCATCGGCGCCGTCGTCGTTACGCTCGCGCTCACCGGCGGCATCACGCTCGGCCTGCTCGCCGGCTATTTCCGCGGCTGGGTCGACGTCGCGATCATGCGCGTCATGGACCTGATCCTGGCCTTCCCGTCGCTGCTGCTCGCGCTGGTGCTGGTCACCATCCTCGGCCCTGGCCTGTTCAACGCCATGCTGGCGATCGCGCTGGTGCTGCAGCCGCATTTTGCCCGCCTGGTGCGCGCCGCCGTCATGGCCGAGAAGAGCCGCGAATATGTCGTGGCGGCAAAGGTCGCCGGCGCCGGCCACCTCAGGCTGATGCTCGCCACCATCCTGCCTAACTGCCTGGCGCCGCTGATCGTCCAGGGCACGCTGTCCTTCTCCAACGCCATCCTGGAAGCCGCCGCGCTCGGCTTCCTCGGCCTCGGCGCGCAGCCGCCGACGCCGGAATGGGGCACCATGCTTGCCTCGGCGCGCGAATTCATCCTGCGCGCCTGGTGGGTGGTGACTTTCCCGGGCCTCGCTATCCTCATCACCGTGCTTGCCATCAACCTGGTCGGTGACGGCCTGCGCGATGCGCTCGATCCCAAGCTCAGGAGGTCGTGATGGCGCTGCTCGACATCCAGAACCTCGTCGTCGAATTCCAGACCGCGTCGGGTCCGTTCCGCGCCGTCGACGGCGTGTCGCTCCATGTCGACGAGCGCGAGGTGCTCGCCATCGTCGGCGAATCCGGCTCCGGCAAGTCGGTGTCGATGCTGGCCGTGATGGGTCTCCTGCCATGGACGGCGACCGTCACCGCCGACCGCATGACCTTCAACGGCCGCGATCTCCTCAAGATCAGCCCGGCCGACCGCCGCAAGATCATCGGCAAGGACATTGCCATGATCTTCCAGGAGCCGATCGCCAGCCTCAACCCCTGCTTCACCGTCGGCTTCCAGATCGAGGAAGTGCTGCGCTTCCACATGGGCATGGACAAGGCCCAGCGCCGGGCCCGCGCCATCGAGCTTTTCCAGCAGGTCGGCATTCCCGATCCCGCCGATCGGCTCAATTCCTTCCCCCACCAGATGTCGGGCGGCCAGTGCCAGCGCGTCATGATCGCGATGGCGATCGCCTGCAATCCGAAGCTCCTGATCGCCGACGAGCCGACCACCGCGCTCGACGTCACCATCCAGAAGCAGATCCTCGACCTGCTGGTCTCGC